>JAJRPT010000101.1 GCA_024280675.1 Bacteroidota bacterium | reverse complement strand
GAACAAGGCTAGGCCTGCACCACTGGATGAAAAATCAATGTATTCGCTCTATGTTTTGGGTACTCTTGCAAAGCATGATGGAGAATTTGCAGACTTCTATGATGAACTCTATGACGAGGTTGTGTGGAGGGTTGATAACGGAATTGCTGCAATCAAACATGAAGTATGCAGGCTTATGTCCGACACTCAGCCACCTTGGGGATTCTTGAAAATATTCCGCTACCTTGAGTCATTTGGGGCAGTGTCGATTGGTTCGCTCTATACTTTTGGGCTGATTGGAGTTTTTGAAGATAAGCCAGACGGGTCTTGGGGGGCAAGGGAAACTCCAATGCAAAAAGGAATTAAGATTGAAACTCGTGATCAGGCATTGAGACTTTTAGCAGATTGGAATCTCTCTAAACCAGAATGGCAACATTTCTACTCTCCACATCTGAAGAGCGAGATGATGCTCAAGATTGCAAAGCAATGGAATGTCGATGGGGTGATGCTTCATTATAACAGAGGTTGCGAAGGACTGACATTGGGAATTGCAGAAAACCGGTTGGCACTGATTGAAGCTGGCTATCCGGTTATGACCTACGAAGGAAATATGGGAGATGAGCGTGAATTTGATGAAGCTCAAACTATGTCACGGATGGAATCATTTATGGAGACTTTGGGACTTTCAACCCTCAGCGTTTAAATATTAATAACAAAAAAGAGAATAAGTATTATGATCTCAGTTGGAATTGATGTGGGTGCAAAGAACATAAATATTGTTGTACTCAGATTTGGAGAATTGATTGCAAAAGGTATGGCAGATTCAGGTTTTGAGGCAAGAGACAATGCCTTGAGGCTTCTTGGCGAGGTGCTTGCCGAATGTGATTTGGCAAAAGATGACCTAGATTCAATCACATCGACTGGTAGCGGGCGAAAAGATATTGACTTTGCAAACCATAGCATTACCGATGTAACTGCGGCGACAAAAGGCACGATCACACTTCACCCAGAAGTCCGTACAATTATAGACGTGGGGGCCGAGGAAGGTCGTGGGATTCGTCTTGATGATAATGGTAAAATTGTTGATTTTGCGGTCAATGAAAAATGTGCTGCAGGCTCAGGCGCTTTTGTAGAATCGATGTCACGTGCTTTGGAACTAACGATTGAAGATTTTGGACCACTTTCGCTTGAGTCCGATAAGGAGATTCCGATGAACGCACAATGTGCCGTGTTTGCCGAATCCGAAGTTATTTCGCTGGTGCATTCCTCTACCGAGAAAAAAGATATTGCAAAAGCAATCACCGATGCGATTGCGGCAAGGGTTTCTTCTATGGTGAGAAAAGTTGGATTTCAGACTGAAATTGCAGTTATTGGCGGAGTTGCTTATAATGTTGGGTTTATTCGCTCGATACAGAATTATTTAGAAAAGGATGTTCTAATCCCTGAGTCTCCGGAATACGTGAGTGCTTTTGGCGCGGCATTATTACCTGGCAAATAGATTGCAAGCAAACACTACTATTGCAAGTGTTTTAGAAAAAGAAGTATTAACTAAAAGAGAATAAAGAAAATGGCTAAAGAATATTGGCGGTGGAAAGAATATAACTGGAAGGATGAAAATATTGACTGGAAAGAAGCAACCACAATCTCTGGCGGGGTTGATGTGGGTTCGGTTAGTTCACAAGCTGTGATTTTGTGCGATGGCGAGCTGTATGCTTACGCCAGCATGAGGACTGGCTCGAACTCTCCGCAAAGCGCGGTCAATGTGATGAACTGGTGTATGGATGGCACTGGGCTGAGGCTCGACGACCTTCACTTCACTGTTGGCACTGGATACGGTAGGGTTAATGTTCCTTTTGCCGATAAATCAATTACCGAAATTGCCTGCCACGCTCGTGGGGCTCATTTAATGTATGGGCCAACAATTCGCACACTGCTCGATATGGGCGGCCAAGATTGCAAGGCAATTTCTGTGGACGAAAGAGGAAAAGTGACGAATTTCTTGATGAATGACAAATGTGCGGCTGGTACCGGTCGTGGGATGGAAGTCTTTGCCGATCTTCTTTCCTTGCCAATCGAAGAGATTGGTGAGCTTTCTTTTCAAGTGGAAGAAGAGCCAGAGCCTGTTAGCTCTACTTGTGTGATTTTTGCAAAGTCGGAAGCCACTGGTTTGCTCAGAAAAGGTTGGGCAAAGAACAAAGTGCTTGCCGCCTACAGTTCTGCAATGGCTCACCGTGTGGTGGCATTACTGGAGCGAATTGACATTCAGAAAGATTTCGCCATTACTGGCGGGATCGCAAAGAATGTTGGGGTTGTCAGAAGAATTGAAGAAGAGCTTGGGCTGACTACATTGAAAACAAAATACGATAGTCAGATAGCTGGTGCGCTGGGTGCGGCACTCTTTGGCAAGGTCTTATGTGAGAAAAAAAGAGCTAAGCAGGCTTCTTAAATTTTCAAAAATCGGATAATTATATGATTGCAAATTTTGGATACAAAGACGCTACGGGTGAATTTTATATTGCAATAAACACGGATAAATGTGACGGATGTGGGAAGTGTGTGCCCGTTTGTCCATCCGGTGTCTTAGAAGTAAGGGACAATGAATTCGACCCAATGGCAGATGAAGAGATGGCTGCCGTTACAGAAGAACAAAGAAAGAAATTAAGTTTCTCCTGTTCGGAATGTAAGGCTGGGGGTTCGGATAATCTCCCATGTGTACTGGCTTGCCCGAGGGGAGCTATTGTCCACTCTTGGTAGTAGACTGATGCTATAATTTTGTTAGAAGTTGGTCATTGCAAAGAGTTATTATGTTTTTTAAAAGATATTTTAAGTAGATGATTAATATAACAATAAATGGCAATAATTATAATGTCGAAGAGCAAATCTCAGTTCTTGATGTGGCTCGTACGCTTGAAATTTACATCCCTTCGCTCTGTTCTCATCCTGATTTAGAACCTTTCAATTCCTTGGAACTTTCGGACGAAATCTACCAAGGCACAAAAATATATCAAAATGACAAAGATTCTAGCATTCAAGATGTCCAGTCTTGTGGGCTTTGCAAAGTAGAAATTTCTGGATATGATGGAGCTGTTTCTGCCTGTGATGTTAGGGTTCAAGATGGAATGATAATCAATACCAAATCTGATGAATTAAAGAGTATTAGACAAAAGAATTTCCTGCCCACAGTTGCCCACCATCCTCATTGTTGCCTCACTTGTGCCCAAAGAGCGGGTTGCCCCATGACCGAATCGGCTTGTACGAGCGGGAATGTGACGGGCGATATTTGTTGTGAGATAAGTTCTGATTGTGAGTTTATGAGGGTGAGTGATTTTGTAGGGATTGCAGCCGAAACACCAAAATTCGTTCATCCCAAAATGGAAAGAATCGCCGACGCAAATCTTTTCATGCGTGATTATAATTTATGTATCTCATGTGGGCGGTGCGTCAGGGCTTGTCAGCAACTCAGAAATGTATTTGCCCTTGGTGCTGTGGTTCAGAATGGCGAGCTTATTATTGGGACGGTCAAAGGTGAGCATCTAAGCGATGCCGATTGCCGCTTTTGTGGAGCGTGTGCCGAGGTTTGCCCAACTGGTGCAATCCAAGATATTAGAAAACCCCGGCTTCGTGGCAAAGAGGAGCTTGTTCCGTGTCAAGCAAATTGCCCAGCCGATGTTGATATTCCAGATTATCTGAGATTGATTAAGGATGGTCGTCCTCAGCGTTCTGCCGAGGTGATTGCGTCTAAGTTGTCTTTTCCCCATTCACTTGGCAAAATGTGTTTCCATCCCTGTGAGACCGATTGCCGGCGAAATGATCTCTGGGCAAATGAGGGCGGGAACTCTGACTCTGTGAGTATTCGCCAAGCAAAAGATTACGCAATGAGTAATTCTGATATTAAATCCGAATCACCAGACCCCCCGACAGGGAAAAAAGTTGCTGTGGTTGGTGGAGGACCTGCCGGGCTAACTACCGCATTTTATCTTTCGCTAAATGGCTACAGTGTCACAGTTTACGAAAAAGAAAAACATCTGGGCGGTTTGCTAAAATATGGAATACCAGATTATAGGCTTGACGATAAGACTTTGGACAAAGACTTGAAAAGAATATTGGACAGTGGGATTGAAGTAAAATCGAATACTGAGATTGGAAAAGATATATTATTGACCGGTTTGTTGGACGATTTCCAAGCCGTTTACCTCTCGACTGGACTTTCTAAAAGCAAACATTTGCAAGTTGATATTCCTGAGAATGAAAATATTTATTACGGCATAGAATTTTTGAATAAAGCGATGAAGAAGCAATATTCTGATGAGTATTTTTTGGGAAAGAATGTGATTGTGATTGGTGGCGGAAATGTTGCAACAGACGCTGCTCGTACTGCTCTGAGACTAGGTGCTGATTCTACTAAAATAATTTGTTTGGAGAAAGAAAATGAAATGCCTGCATATAAACAAGAAATTTCTGAAGGGCTAGAAGAAGGAATTACAATTGAAAACAAATGGGGTATTTCAAATATTTCTGGGCTTGATGAGATTGAAATAAATCTTATTAAATGCTCTAGTGTATTTAATTCCGATGGCAAATTTTCTCCTCAGTATGACAAATCTTTATGTAAATCATTGAGTGCCGATGTGTTAATTATTTGCATTGGGCAATCCTTGGACACGGGTGTTCTTTCTGGTCTGGAAGACAAAAACATTGAGAAATCTGATTTAATATCGGTCACCGCTGGACATTCAATGACAAGTGTGCGGGGGCTTTTTGCGGGTGGTGATATGGTGCGGGGCCCATCATCGGTCATTGATGCCATTGCCAAGGGAAAGCGTGCAGCCGAGGAAATTGATTCATATTTGGGTGGCAAGGGTAAGATTCGTGGGACTCAGAGTTTGGATGTGGTACAAAGTCCAAGAATTGGTGTAATCGCTGGATTTGACAAAGAAAATAGAATTAATAGCAATCTCAATCCCGCGGAACTTAGAAAGAAGAGCTTCTCGCCTATTGAACAATGTTACACTCACTCAGCAGCAGCAAGCGAGGCATCTCGATGTTTGCAATGTGATTTGAGATTGAATATTTCTGCCAATCCATCTCCTCCAGATGAGTTCGAAGTTTTTGATGAGGAAAATATAGCTAAGATAAAAAATGAAGGTGGCGTTGTTCAGTTGCTGAACTCTGATAAAGAAGTTTTTGTAATCAAAGGCAGTGCCAGTGTTCGGCAGACACTCGAAGAGTTTCTCGAAGACCGAAAGGATGCAGTCTATTTTATGTGCGACTACGACCCGCTCTACACGAAAAAAGAAAGTGAACTGGTCCAAGATTATTTGCAAAAGCATGGCGAAATGCCCGACAGTGGTGACGATCTCGATGATCTTTTTTAGATTAGGAAATTGGATAATTATTATGAAAGTTGAAAATATAGAATCTGAATGGGAGAAAAGAAATATAACTGACGCTCACAAAGTGGAAGAAATTTCTGATACTTACAAATCATTAGGATTTGAAGTGTTGGTCAAAACTTATAATTCTGAGCGAGATTGCAAAGGCGATTGTGATGTTTGTTTGAAAATTAAGGGCGAGGAATGTAAGGTGATTTTCACCAGAGCCAATGAGTCAAATTCTGATGAGGATTTAATATTATGAGTGAGCGTGTTTACTGTGGCGTAGACCTCGGGTCATCGAGGACAAAACTTGTACTCATTGACAAGGAAAAGAATATTCTTGCTAGCTCTGTGATAAAATCTGGATGGGACTTTTCATTGAGTGCCGAAAAAGCATTGGCTGATGCTTTGGCAAAGGCTGGGCTGAGTCGAAGCGATATAAAGGCGACGGTTTCTTGTGGGTATGGAAGGGGGAATGTGATGTTTGCCAGCGAGCATAAGACCGAGCTGGCTTGTCACGGGCGAGGTTCATATCACCGCTTTCCATTTGCGATCAATATTGTAGACATTGGTGGTCAAGACAATAAGATAATTAAAATTGACAAAGACGGAAAACGCAGGTCGTTCAAGATGAATAGGAAATGTGCAGCAGGAACTGGTGCTTTCCTCGAAGAGATGGCGATGAGGCTTGACGTTGAGCTAAGCCAGATGAACGAAGTGGCAAAAAATGCAAAAGGAATGGTGACAATAGGGTCGTATTGTACTGTGTTTTCTGCAACCGAGGTGTTGGAACACATCAGACGTGGCAAAAAAGTTGGCGATCTTGTAAAAGGGCTTTTTACTTCGGTGATTAAAAGAATTATGGAGATGGAGTCATTCGAAGATGCGGTTGTAATCTCAGGCGGTGTAGTCCATCACAATCCCATAATAGCTGATATTCTCTCAGAAAGGCTGGGCAAAGAAGTATTAAAGGCTGAGCAACCACAAATAGCCGGTGCACTTGGTGCCGCACTTTATGCAATGGATTTGTAAAATAATAATAATGGAAAAATAATGCCTGAAGTTAAAACAATAAAAAGAAGAAAGATTGAATCTAGCTCAGTGATGAATAAATACATGGCTGACTATTTTCTTGACCTTGACGAGTGTGCCAGAACTGGGAAGAAAAAAGTAGCTTGGTGTACCTCCGTTGGGCCGGCAGAGCTTTTGCTTTCAATGGGCTTTGCCGTGCATTATCCCGAGAACCACGGTGCAATGCTGGGGGCTACCCGAATGGCAACCGATCTTATTCCGATTGCAAATTCCCAAGGCTATTCGCCCGATATTTGTTCGTATTTAACATCTGATATTGGTTCATATATTAGTGGCAACACTCCTCTGACCAAGGCTTACGGTATTAAAGAAATCCCAAAGCCTGATGTGCTGGTCTTTGATACAAATCAATGTAGAGATGTAGCCGATTGGATGGAATGGTATGCGCGCAGGCTAAATATTCCAATACTGGGGGTTTATGCTCCAAAATATCCAAATGAGATTACAGAAGTGCATATACAATCACTCAAACAACAAACCGAAGATCTTATCGAACCACTTGAAAAAATATCTGGGAATAAGTTCGATATTGATAAATTCAGAGAAAAGATGAAGCTCTCCCGCCAGTGTACTGAACTTTGGGGAAGAGTCCTTGATACGGCAATGGCTACCCCTTCTCCACTTACATTTTTTGACGGGACAATTCAAATGGGACCAGCCGTGGTGCTTCGTGGGACCCAACGTGCGGTCGATTATTATGAATTATTGCTCAAAGAACTAGAGCAAAGAATAGCCAGCGGAGTCGGTGCGGTTGCTAATGAGAAATTTAGATTATACTGGGATGGGATGCCGATTTGGGGCCGGCTGAGAGCTAATTCTGAGCTTTTTGCTTCTTTGAACTCTTCGGTAATTGCTTCGACTTATTGTAACTCTTGGATATTTTCTTCATTTGATGAGCGTGATCCATTTTATTCGATGGCAAAGGCATATCTTGAAATATTTATTGTGCGGTCTGAGGATTCCAAGGTAGATTATATTACACGAATGATTGAGAAATTTAAAATTGATGGAGTTTTGTATCACGATGCAAAGACTTGCCCAGCCAATTCAAATTGCAGGTATGGCATGAACAAGAGATTGGAAGAGTCTACTGGGGTTCCAAGCCTTGTGATAAATGGTGACTTGAATGATTTGCGATGCGTCTCAGATGAGCAAATGAGAACTAATGTAGAAGCCTTCATTGAGCAACTTGAGGAGAATGCCTAAAATGATTCACGATTTATTCCATCCCAAAAGAGTTGCAGTGATTGGAGCCTCCACCAAAGATCTCTCCATTGGTAATGTAATTGTTAAAAACCTGCTCCACTATAATTTCCAAGGTGAGGTTTACCCAATAAATCCGAAAGCACCCAAGATTCGTGGTCTGAAGGCATACGCTTCGATATTGGACTGCCCGACCGATGTTGATCTGGCTCATATTTCAATCCCAAGCAAATTTGTTCCTTTGGCGATTGAGCAATGTGGGCAGAAGGGCGTAAAAAATATTATAATCAATTCCGCTGGCTTCAAAGAAATTGGAGCCGGCGGGGAAGCTCTTCAGAAATTAGCCTTGGAAACTGCAAAGAAAAATAATATCAGATTATTTGGTCCAAATTGCCAAGGAATAATCAATACACACCCAGATTACAAAGCATATTGTGATTTCACATTTACTTATCCTAAATCTGGAAATATCTCAATCGTTGCACAATCTGGTGGAGTTGGCGCCGTTCTCATGCAGAGATTTTTCGACCTAGATGTTGGGCTGAGATTCTATGCCTCCAATGGAAATGCTTGCGATGTATCAATTCCTGAGATTATCGAATATTATGGCGAAGATGAGGAAACGAAAGTAATTGTGCTTTATGTTGAATCATTTTCTGATCCGTCCGAATTTATTGAAGTTGCCAAAAAAGTAGCCAAGAAAAAGCCAATCTTGGCAATGAGGGCAGGTCGAACAGAAGAAGGTGCAAAGGCAGCACTCTCTCACACCGGCGGGCTTGTGGGGTCTGGTCTTGCCATTGATTTAGTGTTTGATAAACTTGGAATATTGGCATTTTCAGATGAAGAGGAAATGTGCCAATCAGCCATTGCTTTTGCAATGCAGAAAGTGCCAAGTGGAAACAGAGTTGGTATTATTACCGACACCGGTGGTCCGGCAATCATTGCAACCGACACGCTTGTCCAGGGTGGACTCATAATGCCCGATTTGAGCAAAGGAGCAGTGAGCCATCTCCAAACTAAACTGTTTCCAGAAGCCTCGATTGCAAACCCAATCGATGTGCTGGCAACGGCCAATGCCACCCATTACAGGGCCGCGATGGACACTCTGTTGGAAGAGGAGCAGATTGATAGTATCTTCATTAATTTTGTAACTCCGCCTTTTGTTGATTGCCAGGCTGTGGCAAGGGAAATGGTCGCAGTTTCTAATCTGGGGCAAAAGCCCATCGTCTGTAATTTAATGACTGACCGGTCTCAATGGGGCAAGACAGTTGAAATATTAAACAAAGGAAATATTCCTTGTTATGATTTCCCCGAAGGTGCGGCAAAAGCACTCGCCTCACTTGTAAAATACGGTGATATATTGAAACGTGAAGATTCTGAGATTGTTGATTTTAATGATCTTGATAAAGATGCGTGCAGACAAATTATTGAAAATGCACAAGAGAATCAAAAAGAAATACTAGAAGCAAAAGATGTGTATAAAATACTTGAGGCATACAGAATTCCTGTTGCTGCGTGGGGAATAGCTGAAAATGAAAATGAGCTTCCTCAAATTGCCAATTCGGTCGGCTACCCACTTGTTCTCAAAGCAGACTCAGTGGAAGCAGTCCACAAAAGTGATCAAGGTGGAGTAAAGTTAAACATTCAAAATGAAGCCGAATTAAAAATTGCTGCAAAGGAAATAAAAGAGAGTATAAAGGCCGGTGACTTGAAATACTTTCTTCAGGAGTTCTCGCCCCTAGGGCATGAAATAATAATTGGTGCAAAGGATAGCCCAGGAATTGGTCATGTGATAATGTTTGGCCTGGGTGGTATTTTTGTAGAGTTGCTCAAAGATGTGTCATTTGGACTTAGCCCACTTTCAAAAGCTGAAGCAGAAAATATGACCGAGTCGCTCCGGTCTGCTCAAATATTAAAAGGATACCGTGGAGAAAAGGGCGGTGATTTAAAGGGGCTGGTTGAAATTATTTTGAGGGTTTCGCAACTGGTGAGTGAGCATCCAGAGATTGAAGAACTTGACCTCAACCCGATAAAAACAATTCCAGGGAAATGTCTATGTGTTGATGCCAGAATAAAGATTGGGAGCAAGAAATGAAAAAGAACCTTAGGGTTGGAATAGTTGGAATGGGTGCGATTGGGATGATACTCGCCGTTCATTTTAAAAAAGCTGCTTGCTGGGTTGCCATTTGTGATTCTGATAAGGAGAGGATGAATCTGATTAGAAATGATGGCATACACCTAGTTGGAAATGCGGAGATGTCTTCATATTTTGATTATGTGTGCCTATCGGTCGAAGAGTTGCTTGATTTGAAAATAGATGTATTAATATCTTGTGTCAAGACCTATCACGTGCCCGATTTACTTGAGCAATTAAAAGAGATGGATGAGAGTGTTCATATTCTTGCCGCCCAAGATGGAATTGATATTTGCAAAAAATACATAAGTGTTTGCAACGAAAGTCAAGTATTGAGAATGGTTGTAAATTACGCAGGAAACATTGTAAACACTAACACAGTGAAAATAACTTATTATAATTCAATGTCTTATCTTGGGTCAATTAACGACCGGTGCAATGATTATGCAGAGTGGCTTGCCCTTATGATTACAAAAGGTGGACACAGAACCGAAGTGCTGGATTCTTTTAAAATTATTGATGAGGTGTGGAAAAAATCAATTCTTGTTGCCTCGATTGGTCCCATTTGCGGGATCTCACAACTCAATCTAAAAGAGGCAATGTCTTCTTCTGACACTGTTGAAATTATCGAACAGACGATAATTGAATCAATGGAAGTGGCAAGTGCCGAGGGTGTCAAATTCGAGGAGAATTATATTAAGTTATGTTTGAGAAAGCTGAAAGAGGCGGGCGACCATCTTCCCTCCCTAGGCATTGATATCGGACAAGAAACGGAAACCGAAATAGAATATTTTAATGAGAAAATAGTGAGTTATGGGAAGAAACATTATATTCAAACTCCGCTGAGCCTAACATTTACAAATATTATTAATGCAATGCTTTATCAGAAAAATAAAAAATAAATAGACTAATATTATGGATACAAGCAAATATAAAATAGGAATAATTGGGCTAGGCCCGGTGGGTATGATACTTGCACATTATTTCCGAAAGGCTGGCTCGGAGGTAGTCCTCTGTGGCCGGGCGGGCGAGCAGGTGGAGCTAATCAAAGAACACGGGATTCGCCTCACAGGGCTTTTGGACGAGTCTAGCAGTTTTACCGAGGTTCATTCCTCTATCGAAGATTTGTTAAAGTCCGATATTGATATAT
>JAJRPT010000100.1 GCA_024280675.1 Bacteroidota bacterium | reverse complement strand
GATTAGCAAATCATCACGACTCATCCCCGGCTTGCGTGCCAGCCCTGCTGTGATGACCACAATATCGCTATCTTTTGTATCAGCATAATCACTCGTTCCATATATATGAGTATCTGCCCCAACTATTGGCATCGTCTCGTACATGTCGAGTGCTTTGCCCTTTGCCACACCTTCATTAATATCAAGCAAGTATACTTCATCAGCAAGCTCTTTCATCGCAAGGACTTGTGCACATGTCGCACCAACATTCCCTGCTCCAATAACTGTAATCTTCATCATGCTCTCCAAAAGTTTTTTAATATCAAAATTTTATTTGTTGCAAATTAAGAAATAATTTGTCTAAGTTGTCAGATTATACTTTACTAATATTTTATTTTTAAGAGGGGAACTTGTCTATTATATTGAAAGTATTGTTATTTCTTTCATTTTCCGTTTTATTGCACGCAGAAACTAGCGATTATGAACAAACATTAGTGCAAAAAATCGACTCTCTTGAGACCCTAATCAAAGAGAATTCTAGCTCTGAAAAAATCTCAAAACAACAAAGCAATCTCAATTACGCACTCATCGCCACCGGGATTGTGTTCATCTTGATTATTGGTCTTGAGTACAAAAGTTTTCGCTCTAAATCCAAAGTTGCTAAAACACTGCAAACGCTCAACAAGGGATTAATCGAATCAAATAAAATGTTAAAAGAAAATGAAGTAGAGCTTCAAGACCTCAACGATACAAAAGACAGATTCTTCTCAATCATTGCCCACGACCTAAAAAATCCAATAGGCAATCTCAAAAGTGCATTAGAAATCCTAAGCGATGACTATAAAAGTTTCTCCGAAGATGAACTGGGTGAGTTCCTCTCCGAGCTTGACGAGTCTGCTAGCTCTGTCTTTGAGCTACTCGAAAATCTGCTCCATTGGTCACGCTCACAAAGAGGGAAAATTGAACTTCACCCAGAAGCCTCTGACATCAATTATATAATTGATTCCAACATCTCTTTGCTAAAACAGATGGCATCTCAGAAAAATATCAATCTATACTCAAAAATTAAAGAGCCACGTATTGGTTTCTATGACAATAACACCATCTCAACCGCTATTAGAAACTTAGTCTCCAATGCCATAAAATTTACTCCAGAAGGAGGAGAAATTTTTCTGGAAGCTGAAATTGTAAACTCAGAACTCAAAGTCTGTGTCAATGACACTGGAATTGGAATTAGTGAACCAGACAAGATAAAGCTTTTTAAAATTTGTGAAAAGTTCACCACCCCCGGCACTTCGGGAGAACTGGGAACTGGTCTTGGACTCATCCTTTGCAAAGATTTTATTGAGAAAAATAAGGGAAGGATTTGGGTAGAATCAAAAATTGGCAAAGGTTCTCAGTTTATATTCACAGTCCCTACATCCAGCCCGTCATAATTTCCAATATTGAATAAAGTGTCAGGTGCAACTGTGTAACGAATCTGACACAAATTTATTTAGTGTTGAATATTTTGACATTAACTTTGATATAATTACTTTTATTTTCGTGAAGAGTTGGTATTTCGCATTGCTAAAATTATATTTGTATGTTGGGTGGTGGAGCCAATAGGGAAATGTTTTCTCTAGTTTGGTCTGTGTAGTATATTTTTAATGAGTAATTTAGTCAAAACAATCTATGAATAGTGAAGATAAAATAGCTGAAGAACAAGTAAAAGCAAGGGCAAATCAAGCTCTTAGCCCCGAGGACAACGAAGTCGTTGCTAAGCTAAAAAAGTACGGCACCTACATCCTAGTCACCTGCCTAGTTATAGTTGCACTGGTAATCTATAACAATAATAAATCAGAAAGCGATTCCGATGAATTAAC
The DNA here is from genome assembly GCA_024280675.1 of Bacteroidota bacterium. GTDB lineage: Bacteria > Bacteroidota > Ignavibacteria > Kapaibacteriales > UBA2268 > JAJRPT01. Next base: position 750 of record JAJRPT010000100.1, on the reverse strand, counting down.
CGAATCTGGTATAGCTCTCGAAAGAATAATGACTTACTTCGAAAAAGGTGACTTCGCCAAAGCCCTCGACGGTGACCCAAGCCTTCTTATTGACGGCAAAGCAATTATGGGATTAAAAGAAATTGCAAGCAAATACGATGGCACACCACCAGCTCAACTTGCGGCATTCTACGCCGGTAAAATTGAACTAGGTGCAAAAAATATCGAACAAGCTAAATCACTGTTTAACAAAGCCGAACTCTCTAAATCCCAAGAAGTTAAACTAGGTGCTGTCTCAATGCTAGCACTGGTAGAAGAAAATATAGGCAACTACAAATCAGCTGCCTCTTATTACGAAAAAGCCTTCGAACTCACACAACAAAAAGATATTCAAACTAGAATGAAATTATTCTCGGCAATCTGCTTCGAAAAAGCAGGCTCCAATAAAAAAGCAAAAAACGCCTATAACAAAGTAATAACAATGAATTTCGACAATGCCTTCTCAGAATTTGTAGGCCTCGCCCAACAAGGTCTCATACGCCTTGGCACGAATTTTGATTAGTACACCTGCGACACATAAAACCAGACTTGTAAGTGGGAGATAAGATTTTGAGTGTGTGGGATAAGTTGGCGGGTAAGATTTTGAGTGTGTGGGATAAGTTGGCGGGTAAGATTTTGAGTGTGTGGGATAAGTTGGCGGGTAAGATTTTGAGTGTGTGGGATAAGTTGGCGGGTAAGATTTTGAGTGTGTGGGATAAGTTGGCGGGTAAG
>JAJRPT010000099.1 GCA_024280675.1 Bacteroidota bacterium | reverse complement strand
GATGACTACCATTAGCGCATTGCTTGCAATAGTTATTTTTGGAGGTCCAGTATTGCAAGGTTTCGCCTTCACAATGGTGATTGGGTTTATCGTCGGAACATACTCCTCAATTTTTGTAGCCAGCTCTTTTGTAATCTGGTTTTTGGAAAGAGGTAAAAAAGTAAAAATGGCATGAGTCTTTAGCAATAATAAGTTGGTTTTAAATTTATGAGTCAAGATTTTAAATACGAACAGGTGAGTGGGGCGAGTGGGACGGGTGGGGAGAGTGTGATGAGTGGCAAGAGTGGAGTGAATGAAACTAACAGCTCTTCATCAAGTGAAATCATCATCAATCTCAGTGGAGATCTTATGGGCGGTGTGCCTGCTATGGATTTTCAAACATACCTCAATAATTTACACTCAGATTCTAACAAAATAATATTTGATTGCAGTGGCGTTGGGCTTGTCAATAGTTCTGGTCTTGGGATGTTGGTCGCTGCACACACACACCTGAAAAATGCAAATAAAACACTTATTCTTTGTTCTGTGGGCAGGAGTCTTTCATCTCTGGTCAAAATGACACATCTGGACAAAGTCTTTATAATTTCAGATAACTGCCAATCGGCCGCCAAACTCTAAAAAGAAAATATGCCAATTGATTTAATAGTAGGTGCTCAATGGGGGGATGAGGGCAAAGGGAAAATTGTTGATTTGCTTTCAGAAGGAGTAGATTATGTTGCCCGTTATCAAGGCGGTGCTAATGCTGGTCATACCATAGTAATCAAAGATAAGACCTATGTCTTGCATCTAATACCCTCAGGAATGCTTCAAGAAAACACAGTCTGCATAATTGGAGATGGTGTGGTGGTCTGCCCAGATGCTTTGCTCAAAGAGATCGAAATGCTGGCCTCTCATGGAATATCGGTCGACAGAAGATTGTTTATTTCTCACAAAGCCCATGTGATAATGCCCTATCATAAATTAATTGATAAATTGCAAGAGAAAAGAGCCTTGTTTGATAAAAATAAAGCGATTGGAACTACTGGTCGTGGTATTGGGCCGGCATATATTGACAAAGCCAGACGAATAGGTATTCGTATGGTTGATTTTCTCAATCAAGATTCTCTAGCCTCCAAGATAGACTCGAATGTAGTTTGGCATAATGAAGTAATCGAAAAGATTTATAATGAAATGCCACTCAATGTTGCCCAGATAGTTGAACAATACTCAAAATACAGTAGTTTACTGGGAAAATATATTGCTGATACTTCGCTTATTTTGTCAAATGCTAGAAAAGAAAATAAATTCATTATTGCAGAAGGGGCACAAGGCTCATTGCTTGACATAGATCATGGTACTTATCCTTTTGTTACCAGCTCAAATCCAACTTCGGGTGGTGCTTGTACAGGACTGGGCATCGCGCCCACATCTATTAGCAAAGTAATTGGTATTGTCAAGGCTTATCTCACAAGGGTTGGCAACGGTCCTTTCCCAACCGAGCTTTTTGACGATAATGGAGAAAATCTCGCAAAGGTAGGAAACGAATTTGGGGCCACAACTGGACGAGCTCGCCGTTGCGGTTGGCTTGATTTGGTAGCTCTTAAATACTCTGTTATGATTAATGGAATATCAGAAATTGCTCTGACTAAACTTGATGTCCTTGATAATTTTGAGACAATCCAAGTTTGCACAGAATACCGTATTGATGGTGAAAAAATAGATTACTACCCAGCTAGTTCAGAGTTATTGGAGAAGGTAAAACCTGTTTATAAGTCATTTGATGGCTGGAGTTCTAGTTTGAATGGAATTAGAAAGTTTGATGATTTGCCAGAAAATGCAAAAATCTACACCTCCTTTATTTCAGATTTTATAGGTGCAAAGCTTAGCTTGATTTCCACTTCACCATCTCGTGAAGATATAATAGAAATACCTTAAGTTGTTATACTGCAACTGTTTATGATTTGGCATGATAATTGTGATTCTTGATATAACAAACATTTCAAGATTATAATTATGCTGAAATTACTCTTTTTTATAATTGTCTCTAGCACTTTAGTTGCACACTCGGAAAATCCCTTGTTATTTAAGCCAGAGGGAATTTATTCAAATGGGAAATTAGAAGTCTCAGTCATTGGAATGAATAATTATTATTGGGGCGAATTTGATAATTTGAATGGTAATGGCATCTCTTTCCAAGCTAAATACACACTGAGGGAATTTCCGTATTTAGCATTTGGGGCAAAATATTCAAACAATACTATCCAATATCTCAGAGCTGCCAAGCCACGTTTCTCTCAATACTTCGATGAAGTATTCCAAGATGAATTCTATTTAGAAAATGGTGATAAAATTGCTGAGCGATCTACTGGGGTGAATTCTATCGAGCTGATGTCTTTCTATAACTTCTTTCCCGACAAGCAGTTGAATGTTTATTTTTCTATTGGGGCAGGGCTGAGTCGTTTTACACCAGATGATATTATGAAGGCCCCAAAAGATGAGATTGGTCAGCGTCTTGCCTTTGATGGCTTTGAGATTGAGGACGAATTCATTGCTTCCTTTATAGCAGGGTTTGGGTTTGATTATTATATTACCAGAGATTTTTCTATTGGAATACAAACAAATTTCAGAGCTTTTGGGACTGATATGCTGGATGGTTTTGCTCATAGACCAAATGGAGTGGTGACAAGAGATGATTACTTCGTTGATTATGGGATAAAATTGTCCTACAGCTTCTTCCATGAGGTGGATTTTGATGGTGATGGAATTTCAAACTTAGAAGAAGCCTCTCGTGGAATAAATCCATACAGAAGCGATTCTGATGGTGACGGTCTAAGCGACGGCGAAGAGATCAATATTTGGGGAAGCAATCCTCTAAAAAAAGATACTGATGAAGATGGTTTGCAAGATGATGAAGAGGTACGCTACAGAACCAATATTAATTCAAGTGATTCAGATTCGGATGGGATTAATGACTTCGATGAGATTTTCATCCACAAGAGCTTCCCAAATTATGCTGATTCTGATTTAGACGGACTCAGTGATAGTGAAGAGATTTTTCTTGGACTCAATGCCGTCAATGTCGATAGTGATGGCGATGGTATTTGGGATTCCGAAGACAGATGCCCTGCCGTTTTTGGACTAATAGAGTTTGTCGGTTGCCCACAAAACAGTCCCATTGTTAGTGAAGTTGTGAAATTAGATACAGTCTTTGTCGTAAGGGATTTATTCGGTTTAAGTAATGCCAATTATTACAAACCTTATGGCATTAATTTCAAAAAAACCAGTGCAAAAATATTAATCGAATCAGAATTAATATTAGATGATTTTGCATCATGGCTCAAGGAAAATAATATCCTAATCGAAATTCACGGACATACCGATAATGATGGAGATGCCATAGCCAATAAAGAACTTTCGCTCCAAAGAGCAGAATCTGTAAAATCTTATCTAGTGCAAGGTGGTATTTCCTCCGACAGGATAATGGTTTATGGTTTTGGTGCAAGTCGCCCAGTCGATATTAGTCTTTCAAGCAAAGCCAAGGCCAAAAATAGACGAATTGAGTTCGTGATAATTGATAAAGTTAGCACAAGATAGACTGGTTAAGAAATTAGAAAAATAATTCAAGACTCCGATATTTCTGTAATCTTTTTTTGGGTTACATTTAAGAAATCTTGACATTTCTTGCTGAGTTCAATCCCCTCGGAATATAGCTCCAGCATTTTGTCCAGAGGCGTGTCTGAGTTTTCCATTTCTTCGGCAATTCTTTCTAGTTTTTTTAAATTCTCTTCAAACTTCATTTTGATAATAAAAAATTAATAATTAAAATATTTTCTTGGCAAATGTTTTCTTGACCCTGGCGAGCGAAGTCTCATGCTCACGCAGGATTTCTAAATCGTCTCCAACTTTTATCTGGTCACCAGAGCAAAGAGCCTCGCCTTTGGAATAAATCAAAGCATATCCTCTTTTTAGTGGAAGCCTAGGATTAAAGGAATGAACCTTGAAAGAGAGATTTTCCAATGTTTTAGAAAATATATCTAATTTATATTTCATTCTAGTTTCGATGAACTCGAGTCGCATGTCACAAAGTTGCGAATAATTGGTCAATTTATTTCTTAGAATATTTAGAGACCTTTCTTTTGTGAAATTCTCGAGCAAGTCTTGCGCCTTAGATAGCCGTGAGTTGATTTGGCTTGAGTAAAAGTTCTGATAGTTTGAGAGTAATTCAATGAGGTAAGCACTGGTTATTGGGGTGGCAAGCTCGGCCGCAGCGGTTGGGGTTGCAGCTCTAAGATCTGAGACAAAATCCGAAATTGTAAAATCAGTCTCGTGACCAACTGCGGAAATTATTGGAATTTGGCATTCAAATATTGCATTGGCTACAATTTCTGTATTGAATGCCCAAAGATCTTCGATTGATCCACCGCCACGACCTATTATAATTAGATCCACACCAGCATGGCTAAGCTCTTCGATGGCACTGGCAATGTCTTCTCCGGCATTCTCACCTTGGACAATGCTTGGGCGTAGAAGTATGTCTGCAGGTGGAAATCTTCGCTCAATCGTCGAAAATATATCTCGGACAGCAGCCCCCGTTTGCGAGGTGGCAATCCCAATTTTCATGGGAAGATCTGGCAAGGGTTTTTTATTAGAAACATCAAAATACCCTTTGCTTTCTAACTTCGCCTTTAATTTCTCATAGGCTATAAAAAGATCGCCAACGCCCTTTGGAATAAGTGAGCTTACGTCTATTTGATAATTCCCACGGGGGGCAAATACAGAAATATTGCCACGAGCAACCAGCTTCATGCCGTCTTCTGGATTGAATGAAAGTGGTCTAGACCGCCACATGACGCACGATATTTGTGCCGAACCATCTTTGAGACTAAAGTAACGATGACCAGAGGAATGTGATTTGAAATTAGAAAGCTCACCCTCGACTGATATTCCAGAAAGGTTACATTCGAGCAAGCCTTTGATCTGCCCAGTTATCTGGGAAACTGATAATATTTTTCCGTCACCGTTCATAATTTGTGACAAGATAGTATTATTAAATTGCAAGAGAGAAAATTGTTATTAAAAAAAATGGCACAGCATTTGGATGAAAGTAAACAAGGTTTTGAGTAGAATATAAAAAAAGGGAAAAGACATGGAAGTCAATAATATGCAAACGCAAGCATCAAATTATGACGCATTCTTGTTAGATGCACTAGGCATCGGAGATTCGGCGACTAAAATACAGAAAGAAAAAAAAGAAATAGCAATCAATGATGGTGGCACGCAGGTTGAGAAAAAAGTATGGCAACAGAAGATACTCTCAAATGCACTCGATGTGTTGGAGAATAATATGCAAGTGGATAATGATAGTCCGCTCTTTACAGCCGAATCGGCACCGATTGAATCTTACGCCGAAGCACTGGACGAACTTAGGAAACTTGTGAACAAAGATTATAAGAAGTTTGCCTCAGAGGCTCAGGCTAACCTTACCCATAGTGATATTCTTTATCTCTTTGAAGATCAGTTTGATATTAAATTCTGAGAAAAGAAACTGTGTAATAATTATGGCATTTTAGTATTTTCTCTGAGATGCCGTATCTTTTTTCGTGCGTCAATTAAATAAATAGAATTTGGGTGATCCATGAGAATTTCTGTATATGAACCGATAGCTTTCTCTACTTGTTTGTTCTGTTCCAAATATGAGCCAAGCAAGAATAGGCATTTGTCCCCAAAGATTGAACCCGCATATTCAAAATGAAATTGAGTGAGTAGCGAAATAGATTCGCTTAGTTTGTTTTGTGAAGCAAGAATTTCTGCCAATCTGAAATATGACAACTCAGCAGAATATGATTTCGGGTAGAATTCTTTAATGTTATTTAAAATAGTGCTAGCACCTACTGTATCGGAAAGAATGAGTGAGAACTCAGCCTTAGAAAAATATTCTAATGCCCCTGGTGATTCCTTGTCAGAATCAAGATGTAGGCTCATTTGAAGTGCGTCATTTGCAATATCTTTGTTTGAGCTTCTTGCCAGTTTTTTAAAAAGGGTGCGTGCCGAATCAATATTGCCATCAAGATAAATTAGTCGAGCAATACTTAGTTTCGCAAGTTCAAGTTCTGGATATTTCTTTCTTTTAAAATTTTGTTCCATACCAAGCAAGGCTGTTCTAGCTTTATTAATTTCACCACGCCTCAAATAAATCTCAGACAATTCAAGTTGGGCTTGGGCAGAAGGGCGGTGCTTTGGAAACTTCCGAATGAGTTCTTTAAAACTATTTTCGGCCAATTCAAAGTCGTTCAGGCTATTCTTTTGCAAAATACCTACTCTCAGTCTTGCTTCGGCTGATTGGGGAGTGCTAGGGAATTTTGCAATATAATCTTCATACCTAGACAGTATCTCCTTTACTTTCTCTTTTGAAAGTCCATTATTTTCTTTTGCCTCACCCTCAATCGCTTTTGCGTACGAAAGAAGTGCAGAGTTAATATACTTCTTATATTTCCCAGTGTCCAAAATCAACTCATAAGCCTCAAGAGAGATTGCCCATTTCTTGTCTTTTCTGGTTAAATCAGCAAACTTTAGTATCTGGCGACCATCACCGCCATGAATCTTATCAATTCGCTTGTATAGCTCTAGTGCTTCTTGATAATTATCCATTGTCCTGTAATACCAAGCCAAAAGCTCTTGAACTAAAATATTGCTTTCCTGTTTTTTTGCTTCTTCTTTTAGAAATATTTTGATATAATCATTTGCTTTTTGATTGCTCATAAGGGCGTAAAGTCTGCCTTGAGCCATGGGCAACGACCGGTTTTGCTCTAGCATTAATATTATCTCAGGGCAAGCATTTTTATAATCACCCAGTGCAATATAATATTTGATTATTTTCTCACGAAAAAGTGTCTTGTCCCCTAGCTTTTCGCCCCCAACTTGAAGTGTTTTAAGTGCTTGTGTAAACAAGATCTGCTTTGATTCAGATTCTGAAACATAAAGGAAATCTTCAATAGTTTTTGCATAATCTCTGGCACTTTTAAATGACTCTATTGCCTTGGCTTGGTCTCCACTGGAGAACTGACTCTCTGCCAACATTATATATATTTGAGAAGATGGCTTTTTCTTTGCGTAATTTTCTAGCAGTGGAATTAATTTTTGGAAATCCTCCAATCCACGCAATGATGCAACAAGCCCGAAATAATAGCTGTCGTTTCTGGGGCGAATCTCATGTAGTTCAGTAAATAATCTGGCAGCATCCTCATATTCTCCATTTTCAAAATAGGAGCTTGCAAATTCAAATTTACGCTCCTCACTCAATTGATTGGAATATAAGTATCCAATAAAAAATAAAAAAATAATAGATGAAATGAATAAGAAAGAATGACTTGTGTTTTTTTTCATAGTTTTGAATTTAATAACTATTCGAGATGTATTTTTTTTTAACGAAATACTTGGACTTTTGTTCTGAACAAAACGCAATTTACATATATTTTAGTATTATTTTCTCTCTTGACAAGCATTTACTCCCAGCAGGTAAATGATGAAGAAGGATCCCGCACTGGTTTCGACCCTGATGGGGAAATTTTCTATAAAGCCGATACGCTGATTGGCTCGAAAGAAAATGATAGCCCAGTCAGAGAATATTTTTCTAATTTCCATATGTGGCAAAATGATATTGATATTTACTCCTATTATGCCAAGCAATTTATAGAACTAGACAGAGTTAGGATGAAGGGAAATGTGAAATTTACTCAAGATAGCCTTATTTTGCTTTCTCCTAGGGTCAATTATGATGGTCAAACTGGAATTGCAGAAACATTTGACTCTGTTGAAATATTTGATGAAGGCCAATACATTATTGCCAATAAATCATTTTATTATTCGGGTGAGAAAAAAGCTGTGTTCACATCTGATGTCTGGGCAAAAGATGATTCAACTGAAATATTTTGCGACAAATTAATCTATTTCAAAGAAAGTAAAAGAACTTTTGCATACGGAAATGTAGCCGTATTTGGTACATACTCTGGCTCCATACTAAGGGGCGACACTATTATCAATTATAAGGACTCTTCGCTCAGTCTAGCACTGGGCAAACCAGTCTTGTTTCAACTCGATTCAGTTTATTCAATAGATTCGGTTTTGACGGTCGATACACTAATTATTTCCTGCGATACAATGATTTCGATAAGAAAAGATGAACAAGAACAATTTGAATTTATCGGCAATTTAAAGCTGACTAGAAACTCTGTCTCCGCAAAATCGGACAAGGGATTCTATGACAGAGAAAAAGGTGAGCTAATATTGTTTGGCTCTCCAGTTGCTTTTTTGGATTCAACCCAACTCTATGGAGATACTATTGTTGTGCTAACAGAAAATGGGAAAATACAGAAAATCTTATCGATAGATAATTCAATCTCCGTTTCCAGAGATACCGCCCTCCCAGCCGATAGACTCAGTCAAATCAAGGGTGACAGAATAAATATTAATTTTCGAGAAGGTGAAATATTTAATATTTTGTCGAATGGAAATGCAAAAAGCCTTTATTATTTCCTAAATGATTCGGACAAAGAATCTGCTCCAAGGTCTGATGGGCTGGATAGAAAGAGTTCAGATTCGCTCAAAATAGATTTTCTAGAGGGGCAGATGGAAAACGTTTATTGGTTTGGTGGTGTGGCTGCCGAATATTTTCCCGAACATTTGGTGGAGGGAAAGGCAGTAAGTTTTTATTTGCCTGGGTTTCAATGGCAAGACGGCCGTCCAGAAATCCCAACAAGAAAGCCCAGAAACAAAAGGCAATCAACAAAATAAATCTACCACCAATGGCGCGCATAAAAGCCATCAAAGTCACAAACTGCCAGCTAAATAATTGATGTAAAATAAATAATCAATCCAGTCGGTTAGCATGTGGAAAAGTAAACCAAGGGCAATTACTCTCAGCTTGGGAATAAAAAAACATCCGAAATAAACTAAAATAGCTGGGTAGGAGTGGAGTGGGTGAAAGCCAATGCTGAGTCGTGTGGGGTCAAAGAGTGGGTCGGCAAGCAAGTGATCGGCATCGACCACCATTGTAAGTATCATAATCAGCCATGCTCTTTTCCAATCCTTTCTGAAGAAAAGCAGTGCGATAATGCCTGGCGCCAGAAAATGCAAGCCGTAATGAATTATAAAACGAATTATCTCAAGTGTGGGCTGATCCATTGCAGAATTTACTAAAAAGCAAAGACAAGACCAAAATTATGTGAGACTCCTGAGTTTGCAATAAGTTCGGCTGCAACAGTGTATTCGATATTTAGGTCAAAGGGAATATTCTCAATCTCTGGTTTCAGTGTAAATCCACTTGCCCAGCGGTTCATTGGGAAGATTTCATAGGAAGTAGAGCCGGTGTTTGAAATATTATTTCCATAAATATCAAAGCCAGCACGAAGGGACAGCATCTCGTGAATGACCGCCTCAATTCCAATGATAATTGTAGGGGTTTCATCATACTGGAACAAGACTGCGTCTAGCCCAACGAGTATATATTTGCTAGGGGGTATGTAGGTCGAGACGAGTTTGCCCGTCTCCGAAGACCTTTTTATTTGGTATTCATCATCGATTCCAAACTCTGTAGCAATACCGAAGTGAATAGAGTAGGGAAGGGATTCGTTGAGTGCTTGCCTTTGGTCGTATTTATTCCAAAACATTTGCGATCCAATATTTTTCATTACCAGACCGACTGTGAAAATCTCAAATACATCGAATTTAGTACCAATGTCGATAGCTCCACCGGTGGCATAAATACCGGACCCACTGAGTCTGTGTTTGAGATATTTTGCAGTGATACCTATGCTCATTGATTCTTTCCTGTATGCAGCACTAAGGGCCATTGCGTATTGCCAATCTTGAAGTGTCCCTGTTTCATTTCCAAAAATATCACGACCAGCAAATTTATCGGAATTATATGAAAGAATACCGAAGCCAATACCAAAGTCACGGCTTAGTCTTTGTCCCCAAAGAAGTGAGGCTTGCGATCTACCAAGACCAAAACTAGAAACGGAAGAAGTGATTGTGGCTTTGTTTGGCAGAAAACCAATGCCAGCAGGGTTATTGAATATAGAACTTGGTTCGTTGGAAATTGCTGTGTAAGCACCGCTCATTGATTGTGCGCGCGTTCCCACCGTACGAAGTAAATAAGATTCAGCATAGCCACCACCAGACTCTTGAGAGAATAATTCAAAAGAAAATGATGCAAGGAACAAAAGGAAATATATCAGTCCAATTAGAATTTTTCTTGTAATTTTATCTACAACATGAGAATTCAGCTCCAGATTGTGGAGTGGAGGCATTTCGTGGCTAATATTACTCATTGTTTCTACCTTGTTAGGATGAATTTTTCAATGTGGCGGAAGCCAGGTCCGGTAAGTATCAGGAAGTAAAGTCCTGGTGGGAGATTGCTCACATCATAGGTATTCTCAAATGTTTTAACACCTGTAATACCTTCATAAACAGTAGCTACTGGTTTTGCGAGCATATTATATATAAAGATTTGGATTTTATAATCGGGGTCATCAAGTTCAACTTTATAATTTAGACTTGTATTGTTATTTATCCATATTTTTGATATATAATTAGTCTTATTTACCGAATCAGACACAGCCACTTTGGCTTTTGCTATTATATTACCAAAAATAATGCCATCATCATTTGTTAGCAGATTTTCTGACTGACTCCGAAGCGATTGAGCAGAAAAGACTAGCAAAGTAAGGCTAAGCGATATTATGAATATTGTTTTCAAATTTATTGTTTATTGTCGTCATCATCTGGGGAGGGCGAGAATTTGCTACTCAATTTTGACAATTTTGATTTATCTTTTTCTAATTTATTTATCAAACTCTTTGTTTGAACAGAGCCTGTCTCCAGACCTGATTCTTTAGCTTTTTTCTCTAAGTCTTTCTTGTCAGTAGATTCGTCATCGCTTAGTTCAGAAATATGTTTTTGTTTCATTTTTTGTTTTTCACCAGCAAGATGAAGTGCAAGATTAACATCAGGAGAATTAGTTTTCCTTTCTTGGTATACGTCAGAATCGAGCAAAAGTTCGTCTTTAGCTTTTTCTAATTCTTCTTTATCTTGGTCACGTTTGATTGGAATATAGTTTTCCAAGAAGTTTTCAATATCTTTGCTAGAGTTTTTTTCTTTTACATTTTCTTGTTTTTTGATTCGGACTTTTTTTATTGGGGGAACTTTGCCTGATTGTTTAGAGATTTCTTTTTTCTTGTTGGAGGTTTCTTTTTTCTTTTTTGCTACTTTCTCTTGATTGTCTTTTTGATATTTTTTTAGTAGTATATTTTTCTTTTCAGCTTCGGCTTCGTCTTCTAAATCATCATCCTCGCTACGGAGATTTTGTAATTTTGTAATTTTTTCATCGGAGGCTTTCTTGGCTTGCCTGACTTCTTCGGCAAAGCGGGAATCAATCATCTTCGATGGATCTTTACTTTGAGATTTCTTCAAGGATTTAAAAGTAATAAACAAGGTTGTGAACAGTAGGAGTATAATAAGTAATGAATAGAAAATCATTTCACTATATTCTTCCAGAAAAGTCAATTTAGAGTCGGTAGCTCTCGAATCTTTGATAACAATACTGTCCTTTGCTTTATCTTTTTGCAAGCTATCCTGCACTTGTGTAAAGACTTGCTGGGGCAAAATAATATCCTCACTTTTGTCCAAAGAAGGCAGTTCGGGAAATCCAGAAAGATTGGTCATTTCTCTAAACTTCTGAGCGTAGCCCTGGGCACCAACTGACTTATTCTTCAGAGAATATATCTGGGAAAGAGCGGCATAAACATCTGCAATATTTGTCTTGTTCTCTTCGGCCTTGAGAAGGTAACTGGTGGCCTTGGTGGGATGCCCTGCCTTCATATAATAGATGCCTAGCATCGCATTTGCACCAGTAATATTCTCACTTGCAGTCTTTATAAGATCTTCTTCCAAAAGCGTATTGTCCTCCCAACCAAGTAGCGATTGGAAGAAGAGTTCTTCGCCCTTTGAGAGATTATCCCAAGAGAAAATCTCAACAATGATTGAGTTTGAATAGGGCAAAGAAACCGCCCAGTAACCTCTTTGTCCTTTCAGGCTAATGCTTATTTCAATGTCCTGGTCTTGTTGGCTGACCAAGACATCTTTTATCACTCCGCTTGAACTACTTTGTTTTGCTGTTTGGCTGACACTACAATCGCTAATATTTAGAACAACTCTTTGCTTGTCGGGGGAGAGTGAGGAGGTGAATTGTGTAATGTTGGTGAGGTAGAAAGTCGCACGGTTGAGTGGTTTTATTTCTACTTGCCTGAGTTCGGCAGATTTTACGACGAAAGTGAATGCTAGTAAGAAAAGTATAATTTTAGATATGCCTAGACTTGATTTCATGACATTTCTCTTGGAATAAATATTTTAAAAGAGAGTCCGGTATTTCTTTGTTGAATTATTTCTATGCTCATATTAGTTTTTTCAGCAATGGAAACCGCACTTTGTAATCCTTTGGAGCTGGTCATTATTTCTTCTTCTGAGTCGAATTCAAGATTGGAATTCCCATCTAGGTTTATTGTCAAAGAAGTATTTGTTTTCAGTTCGGAGCTGGCAATATATAGATTGCCACCTTCGGGCAAGAAATCGATAGAAGAGAAAAGTAGAAAGAGGATGATTTGCTCAATCTCAGATTGATTCTCAGAAATCACACAGCCATCGCTTATTTTAATCTCACCAATGATAATGCCATCTCTTTGTAGCTGAGTTTGGGTAAGTACGAGGGATTCGGAGACTATATTGCTGAGTTCTTTTTTGGTACTAATGACTTTGCTTGAGACAAGTGATGCCAATCTCGAAGAAATGATGTCTAGGTTTTCAAGCTCAAGATTAATTATTTCAAATCGTTTTTCTGTTGAGCCAATGCCAGTTTTAATAAAATTGATGTTTCCTTTTATAAGCCCAATGTGGCCAGTGATTTCATTTGATATAGCCTCAATTAAATCAGAGGCAGGGAGTGATTTTTCTTTTGATTTAGAGAGTTGTTTGTTTATTTTATTAATTTCACCAGAGCTTATAATATTGTCCAGAACAAGAGATGCAGCACTTGCAACAGAAGCTATGGTAGAAAGATTACGTTTGTTTATCTCTTCTTTTGCTTTGGAGGATTTTGCCGCAAAGAGGATGCGGTTTTGCCCTGGTCTAGAAATATAGTAGAGAATAATCGAAGCGGCGCTTGAGAGACTAGCACTCAGGCTGTCGAGTGCAATAACCTTGCCTTGGGCAAGTACCCAGTCGAGCACACCATTTTCTTCAAAATCTATTAATTCGCTATAAAGAACTGAGTTCATAGAGTTTTCTGACCTCAATAGACTCCCAGAGGAATTAATCATAAAGAGACTGCTTTCGTTGATTCCGAACAAATTATTGAGTGCAATATTGAGTTCAGTCTTTAGCTCGTCCAAGCTTCTTGCTGCCTTGATTTGATTAATATATTTTAGAGATGAGGAGTCGTCGTTTTCTTTGTGATTGGATTCGACTAGTAGAATTCTTTTTCTAAGAGATGAGATTTCTTGTTGGAGAACTTGAACAGAAATTTCGAGTGATTTAATATACTCATCTTTTTCTAGTGTAGGTTCCGAAGATGTTTTTGCATCATCTTCATTGGATAGATTATGTGATAATTGACCGCTCAGCATTTTTGTAAAATATTTACTTAAAAAAAAAAGAGTAGAGACAAGTTAATACAATTTACTACTCGAATCAAATCCTGTTGTAAATTCGGACGATTTATTATACTCCGATATTATATCTTGTTTCAAAAGTGTGATTTGGGACTGACTTTCAATGAATTCATCGCTTGCAAGTGAGTTCAAATCCTGAGGACCAGCAAAAAGATTATTGTGATTGATGCTTTTGTACCAATCCATATAATACATATCACGGGCAAACCACTCGCTTAGTGAGACGATTTTAGTAAGTATTTCTCCAGTTTCAGAAATTTGCACGCCTTCGGCCTTTAGCTCGGGCGGACTATGATGGTGATAGGCAACAGCTTCCACAAGTTGGTCGGGCAATGACCAGTGTTCGGCTAACCAAGCCCCGATATCAGAGTGAGTTGCCCCCAGTACCGCACTTTCTGCTCTCACCAGACTGAACTTTCCACTATCGACTAGTGTGGATATTTCTCTGTATTGGTGTGTGAAATGCTGGACAATGATTAATATACCAAGGTCGTGCATGAGTCCTGCTACAAATGCTTCGCCAGCTAATTTGAATTTAAAACGACGAGCCAAAACACGAGAGCACGCACCACAGAAAATTGTATAGTGCCAGAATTTTTCTGCGTCGAATAAATAAGATGGAATTTTGGCAAAGAATCTTTTAATCAGCATGCCAACCACAATTTCTTTAATCGTATTGAGTCCCATGAGAATGATTGCAAGCTCAACTGTGGAGACTTTTTTCTGTTGTCCGTAATAAGATGAATTTGCAGATTTTAGTACTTTGGTAGTAAGGGCTTGATCTCTTTCGATTAGCTCAGCAATTTTTTTTGCTCGAATGTCGGTATTGTCCAAGGCTCTCATCAAACGAGAAAGATAAGCCGGGATGGTCGGAATATCTGTCAATCTTTCTAATTTTTCTTCAATGTGTTTTTCAAGCATTCTCGTATGTAGTTATCTTTTGTCTTAACTCTTTTAATACTTTGGAGTGGATTTGGCAGACACGACTTTCGGTGAGCGAAAGTACTTTGCCAATTTCTCTGAAAGTCAGTTCTTCGTAATAGTAAAGACTCATCACAAGTCTTGGTTTTTGCTGGAGATCGGAAACTATTCTCACAAGATTGTCTATTCGTTCTCGGTCTGCAATGTCTTCGAGGAAATCTACATTGCTTTCATCTGCTATGGTGTCAAAAATATCATATTCCTCGCCATCAATGGTGATAATATTTGATTCATTGAAAGAAATTGTAGCTTTTGCCGCCGCCGCCGCCGCAAGATATTTTTTATAAGTAGGACCATCGACTTCTAGCTTTTTCATTATTTCGTCAGAGGAAATCTCACGACCATGTTCGGTGGCAAGAGAGTCGGCCGCTCTGAGGTATTCGTGTGCTTTTTTTCTAGTGTTTCTTGAGAGCCAGTCTAGTTTTCTCATCTCATCTTTTATAATGCCTTTAATTCTTGGAATAGCATAAGATTCAAATTTCACACCACGGTCAGTGTTGTAGCGTTCAATGGTTTCGTTTAGCCCAAGTACCCCAATTGCCATGAAATCTTTTTCTTCGAGTATAGAGTTGGAGGGAAGATTCATTTTATTCAGAACAAATTTGACCAACCAAATATAATGGAGGATAATCTCATTTTTATTTTTGGCAGTTCTGGAATTAAAATAATTATTCCACAAATTTTCTATAGTATTTATTTTGCTACTCATTAGAATTAGATATATTGTTTTTTATATAATATGAAATAATTGTTAATATTAAGTTTTCTCAGATTCTGATCCAAACACTAGCTCATCCATGAAATCATCTTCGGAGAAGAATGATTCAGCGTCATTTTTTGAGTCACCCACTGTATCAGTTGCCGGGGTGTCCATCTCGCTCGTGTTTGGATAAAGGTCTGAATCATTTTTATTTAAAGTATTAGTTTTTTCCTCTGTCTCTTCTTTGCTCCCTTCAGATTCTACTGCTACTGACTCATTTTCGGAAGAAAAGTCGTTGTCTGCAAACAAATTCAGTGGCCCTTCTTCAATGCTTTCTTCAATTTTGTTTTCATCATGTGGAGCTGTAGCGTCTGGGTTCAAACCGTCTTCGGACGCTCCCTCTAGGAGAATTGGGTCTTGACTTGCTTCACTTCTGAATTTTTCCCTGTCAAGCACCTGTATCTCGGCCTGGAGAAGTTCCTCAAGCTCAAGTTCTTCTTTTTTGAGTCTATTTTTTTCTTCCTCACTTTCTTTTAATTTATTCTTTTTCATTTCAGAGATTTTTTCTTGTGAGACTACAAAAAATCCACCAATCATTATAACACCAACGCTCAAAAATAAGAATGTAAAAATTAGAGTGCTTGTGTAAATGGCTTTCAAAGGTTCAACTAGCCCACCAAAAATCATCATAACAAACGCAATCATTGAGATGAGTGAGCTGGTGAAAAAAAGTGTTTTAAATGGAAAATTCAAAATCTTTCGAATTCTTTTCTTTTCTATATTCTCTCTTTTTTTTCTCTTTTTTTCTCTTTCTTTTTTTCTTTTTCCTTTTTCCTTATGTCTTTTTTTTAGTTCTTTTTCTTCTTTTTTAATTCTAGCTAGGCGTTCTTTTTCCTTTGCCTTTTCCTCTGGTGTCATGTCTTTTTTTTTGTCTTTTGCCATTTTTCTCTATGCCATCTCTTTTGTGGAAACAAGATTTAATAAATTATTGCAAATCTTCTCAACCGAGCCTACTACATCGGAATCTGGGTCGGATTCTATCAAAAGCCTTTGGGCTAGTATAGACATTCTAACTGCTCTATCATAGGGGACAAAGCCAATGAAATCCAGCTCAGTGTTGAGGAATTTCTTGGTTGCAAGATTTAACTTCTTGCTCATCTCGTCTGCATCTTCAAGATCAATTACGTTATTGACGAGTAAATTGATATAATCTTTTCCAATATAAGGTAATAATATTTTTAGCAAGCCGTAGGTGTCCAAAAGTGAGGTAGGTTCGTCGCTGACCAGCATTAGAATTAAGTCTGCAATATTGCAACATTGCAAGAGTTCTTCGTTTGTGATTGCGGGCGTATCGACGATGATAAAATCATATCTTGAACTGACCAATATTTGGCGATATATGTCTAAAATAGTAGTTGAGTCATACTCTTTAATATGTCCGGAAGCTGGTGAGTCTGCCAGAAGATGTAAATTATCATTGACTGGGTAGATGGCTGAAAGTATAGACTTTTCACTATAAACAACATCATTTATCCTGAGTATTGGTTCGACACCCAGCATCAGATGTTGGTTTGGGTAGTTGGCATCGGCATCCCAGATGAGAACAGACGCACCGCCACGGCCAAGGCATGCCGCAATGTTGGCAGCAAGAAAACTCTTCCCAACTCCACCCTTGCCAGATGCAATAGTGACCACAAAGGGCGAATGATATGTCTTTTCTGAGTTCATTCTTTAGTGAATCAAATCCTTAATATTTGCCAGAGTTCCTGTGTCTCCTAAGGCTAGTTTTCCAATTAATTTCCTAGATGCAGGCTCTAGGTCGTCTGGTACTTTTTGCCCATAGGAAAGATATGTCAGTGGGATTTGAAATTCTTTCAATATAGCAATTATTCCGCCAATTGCCACAGCTTCATCTAATTTCGTAAGAATAATATCGCTTGGTGAGCAATACAAATAGCTTTCTAAAACATTCCTAAAATTGGCGCCACTTGCAATGGCTGACTGGCAGAGCATTACTCTATCTGCTTTGCAAATTTTAATAATGTCTGCAACTTCGTCCAATATTGACGAGTCCCTTTGACTCGAACCAATGGTGTCTACGAAAATAAAATCAACATCGCTGCCCCCAGTTATTACTTTTTTTAATTCTTTATTAGAGTAGACAGATTTGAATGGGATTCCAGCAATAGAGGCATAAGTTTGAAGCTGGTCTGCTCCACCCACTTTGAAATGGTCTGCCGAGACGATTAAAGAATTTGCGTTGAGAACCAGCTTAGCAATAATTGCCACTTTGACAAGTGACATTGTTTTGCCACCGCCAGATGGACCTACAAAAACTATAGTTTGCCTTTTGTCACTCTTCTTTAATGGATGGTTTATCTCAAGATCCGAGCAGAGTAAATCACGCGCTTGCGTCATTGCCTCATCAAGACTTGTGCTAGGGTTTGAGCTTGAAATTTTCCCGCAGATGTCAAGAGCCATTTCCTCGCTTACTTCATTTCTTATCAGCTCTTTGTATAATTTTCCAAAAACTTTGCCAAGAGTACCACTGTGTCGATATTTAATCGCATCGCCAAGGTCTTTTATTTGACTCTTGATCTCGAATATGTGGTCATAGAGTTCGCCCTTGCCCTCATAACTGGCGGCTCTGTTTGGGCTGGGTTGCTTGGCTGGTCGGATTTCCTTTAGCATCGATTCAAGACCTGAGAGCTTGTCTTTTGCGGGTCGTTGTTTGCTGACCTTCTTTTCTAAATCTTTTTCATCAATTGCCGCCACAATTTCAACAATGTCTTTGCCGTCTGGCTTTTGTGTATTTCTGGTAGACAAAATGACGGCATCTTCGCCGAGTTCGGAGAGTATTCTGTCTTTTCCTTCTTTGAATGTGTCGGCTATGTATTTTTTTATTTTCATAATTTTTAGTATTAACAAGTAATTACAAGAAAAAAACATGCCAAATACAAAAAAACTCATGCTACTGGCTTTTGCTTAATTGATTCGGTATTGAGCAGGAGAATGTTTTTTATTTGTGGTGATTATTGTTCAATTATGTTTAAAATGGATTCGCTAAGTTGGCGATAAGAAATATTTTCTCCTGAAATTTGTGAGAGTGAAGTGGATTTAGATTTCAAGAAATCAAGAAGTGTTTTTTTATTTTCAGATTTTAGAAAGTCAATTATTTTCAAGTGCGAGTCTGAAAGTAGGATTGACCCATGTTGTAGCAAAGTATTGCCGAAGATTCTTTGGGCAGAACCAACAATTTTCTTTCCATCTTTTTCCAGCTCATAGCGAGCCGATGAGCCAAAGCAAGATTCTTTGTGACCTTGCAATTTTCTAAAAGCTCTTTGGTCAGAATCTGATTTAATAAAATCGGTTTCAATCCCTAGGCTCGAGAATGCTTTGTTTAATATTTCGTGGGAAATTCTATAAGCGTCACCTTTTTTAAGGTTCCCATTTAATTTTAGGACAATCGAATAAGTTAGCTCTTCGGAGTGGAAGACGGCACGCCCACCCGTAGGTCTGCGAACTAGATTATGTCCAGAAGCTGCCAGAGCATCTTTGTCGATATTTTCATCACTTTGATTATGCCCGAGTGATAGGCACCATGGCTTCCAGCCATAAACTCTAAACATAGGAGAGGCAAAATTGTTTTCTACATCATTGGCTCTTTTGAGATCAAATTCCATATTATATTTTCCTGTGCGATGACCAGAGTCAATTATCTCAAATTTTTGATTGTGGCAGTCATCAGAAAAAAATATTTTAGATAAAGAAATCATTTATTATTTTTTTGTAAATATTGGGAAATCATTTTGCCAGACAGAAATTCAAAACGGAAATAGAGTGCGACTGCAGCAACACTAAGCCCGATAAGGTAGGCATACCAGACACCTTCGGCCTGGTAATCCAGTTCCACCGAAAGGAAGTAAGCAAGTGGGATTGTGAGCAAAATATAGCAGAACACGGTGATTATCGTTGGAACTCTGACATCGTGCATTCCTCTGAGGGCACCTAGGACAGAAACTTGGAAACCGTCAGATAGCTGAAAGAAAGCTGCAATTATTAGTAGCTTTACGCTCAAATTGATGACATCAACTTCTTTAATATAAATTGATGCAAGTTGCTCTGGAAATAGAATGAAAACACACGCTCCCAAGGACATGAAAACAAGTGTCATTAGCATATTAGCTCGCCCAGACCTTCTCATATTGATATAATCTTTTTTGCCCAGCAATATGCTGAGTGTAATCGAGGCGGCTGCCCCCGCTCCGCCTGCCATCATAAATGTGATGGCGGCAAGATTGATGGCGATTTGGTGTGCAGCTAGTTGAATTTCTCCATGCCAGCCTACAATTATTGCACCAGCAGAAAATGCCAAGACCTCCAAGAAAAATTGCAAGCCAAGAGGAATGCCCAAAGAGAACAAATATTTTAGACTTCTCCTTGAGTATTTAATAAGACTAGCCAAAGAGATGTATTGTTTCAACATTTTTGAATAGTAAAATATGCAGACGATCAGCAAGAGCATTATAATTCGTGAGCTGAGTGTCGCCCACCCAGCACCATTTAGCCCAAGTTCGGGGAATCCCCAATTTCCATAAATCAAAAGCCAGTTTAGAAAAATGTTTATAATATTGGAAGCAATGATGACAATGGTTGCAAGTTTGGTGAAAGTCAGTCCCTCGGCAAATTGTTTGAATGCTAGGAAAATCAAATAGGGTAGAAGTGAACTGCCTATTATCAGATAATAGGGGGTGGCAAGTGAGCTGACCGCTTCTGTTTGCCCCATTAATGGCAAAAGAAAAGTTACCAGCAATAAAATAATAATTAAAATTGTTGCCGATATTAAGTTCATCTGTAAACCACTTGCCAGTAGCTGTTTTGTGGTGTTGAAGTGCCCTTTTCCGTGTGAGGCACCAACGGCTGGGGTTATTCCATTGCTAATGCCAATTCCAATGAACAAGAAAATTGCAAAAATGGTATTGGCAAAAGCACAAGCTGCCAGCTCCAGACTTCCTAAATGCCCAATCATAATGCTGTCGGCAACCGACGCCATCATGTGACCAATTTGCCCAAGAGCCACGGGGTAGGCAAGAGAAAAATTGCTTCTCCCGTGAAAGCTGTAACTTTTTGCTTCATTTAATTTTTTAATCATGGATACAAAATTGCAAATAAATATTTTTAGCTACTTAGATTATTTATTTTTCTTAAATTGAGATTATTACATTTTTTTTTTGAGGAATAGATTATGAGACTTTTTTCTACAATTTTCTTGGCATTGATTCTTTTTGCAACAAGTCTGAATGCACAATTGTTTACCGATTTTACAGCCGAGGATGGCTATGACAAGGCTTTTTCTATAGCTGATTCGAGTATGGATAATCCAAAACTGAAGTTGATTGCTTCGATTGTTGATGAAGTGGATTTGGGTGTTCCTTTTGGTTTGACTAAATTTAATATTGATTTAGAAACTGGAAAGGCGACAACTTGGGCATATTCTTTTGCAGAAGCGTCTGATTCGACTAATGTTGTCCATGTCATAATTGCAGATGTTGCGCCATTGGGTGGAAAGATGAATCTGTTGGAATTTGATGATAGCTTGGGTGACAATATTGATGAGTGGGCACCTAATGGATTTTTGAACACTGATGAGAATGCTTGGATTGGTTCTATGGATTTCTTTGATAAAATTCTTTCAGACTCTAGCTACCAAACCTTAGCTGGGAAATTCCCTGATGCTCAAGTCTCAGTCGTTGCTCTTGCCAACAATGAGGTGAACATTCTTTTTTCTATAGATGAGCCATATTGGAATGCGAATTTTGGTGAGAATGATGAGTTCACTTGCGTTACACACGCACTCACGGGCGTAACAACTTGCTATGAGCCTTTGGTTGAAAGTGTAATCAATCTTGGGAATTACGCTGGGTTTAATCTCTATCCTCAACCTGCAAACCAAGGACTCACACTTATTATACCAGATGAGCTTTGGTCAAATGATTCAAAATTATTCATCTATGATGTGAACGGTCAAATTGTCCAACAACTTACAAGTCCACGCCGAGCGGGAGAATTTTTTATACCACTTGTGGGAATAAATTCTGGAGTATATTTTATAAAATATCAAACATCTGAGAATGTCTTTAGTATAAAATTCACAAAAGAATAAGACTTAATAAAACAAGAATGAATAAGTATATTTTTTTGATTCAATACGATGGGACGGAATATTTTGGGTGGCAGAAGCAAAGGGCGGGAACGCTGACCGTTCAATCCGAGCTTGAAAGGGCGATTGAGAAAGTTTTTGAATACCCGATGAAGACGATTGCCTCGGGCAGGACGGACAGGGGGGTGCATGCCGCCCATCAGATTGTCCAAGCAACGGCTGAGCGGAAGACCGTCGTTTTGCCCGAAACACTAATGGGTATGCTTAATACTGAACTTCGGCGGGATGTCCGTGTTAAATTAGTTAAGAAAGTTAATCAATCTTTTCACGCACGATTTTGGGCAAGGAAACGTGCTTATTCCTATAATTTAATTACTGATTGGGATGTTTTCCGTCAGAGATTTGCTTCCTATATCCCATACGACTTAGATTTTGATTTAATGAATGAGGCATCGGAGATGTTTATGGGCGAGCATGATTTTACTACATTCTCGAAATTAAACAAAGAGACGCAGAATCATATTTGTAATGTGGAAGAGAGTCGGTGGGAAAAAGTTTCGGACAATCATTTTGTGTATCACATCAGAGCCGATCGTTTTGTCTATTCGATGGTTCGCTCGATTGTCGGAGCTATGATTGACATTGGCAGGGGGAAAAGAACCATTGAGCAAACCAGGGAGGCATTTTCGTCTTGTGACAGAAGTCGTAACTCACCCATCGCACCGCCTTACGGACTCAGCCTAGTGGGAGTTTGGTATCCAGATGAGTATAGTTTTTTAAATCCCAATGGCAAAAAAATTGAGTGTGAAAAAGATTCCTCAGAGTAATCCCGATTGGGCAAGCGAAGTGAAATCATTGCCAGCAATGATTATATGGTCAAGCACTTCAATTCCGATAATTTCTCCTGCTGAGACTATTTCACGTGTAGCATTAATATCAGCCTTCGATGGCTTGGCATTTCCAGATGGATGGTTATGAAGCATAATTATTGATGTAGCTGATTCTGAGATTGCCGTCTTGAAGATTTCTCTTGGATGGATGACTGACTCATTGACTGTGCCACGGCTTATTTCTAACTCCCGAATTATTTTCATTGAGCTGTTTAGCAAGAGAACAAGAAATCTTTCTGTTGTTTGATTTGCAAATTTTGGAATGTAAAGACGGGCAATAACTTCTGGATTGTCCACAATTTCATCAAGAACAAATGTTTCTGAATTGATTCTTTTCCCCAGTTCAAAGGCTGCAGCAATGATTATCGCCTTGACTTCGCCCAAGCCTTTGGCAGATTTGTACGAGCTGAAGTCCTTTGAAGCCATGTTTGCAAGAGATGAGTGATGGAGTGCGTAAAGCTCACCTGCACAAGCCAAAGACGAGCGGCCATCTTTTCCGGCACCTATCAGTATTGCCAAGAGTTCGACGTCTGTGAGGCTAGTGGCTCCATGTTTTACTAATCTTTTTTGAGGTTCTTGGTCTGGGTACCAGTCCTTGATTGGTATTTTGTGTGTGTTTAGTTTATAATTCATTTTAGCTCCTCGTCCATCCAGTTGGCATAAGGCAGATGCAGTTTGTCAATTTTTAGAGAAATTATCTCAGGCACAGAGTCCAAATGAAGCTCAATTATTTTTTCTTCAATTTTATCAAACAGCTCTTTTCTTGTCTTTATCATCAGAGTAAATTCTTGTCTGGATTCAACCTTGCCTTTCCATTCAAAAACTGAAAGAGTGCCACTCAGAATAGAGACACATGCAGCAAGTTTATCACTGACTAGCTCATTTGCAATTATTTTTGCATTTTCACCAGATTCACAATTACAATAAACTATACAAAAGTTTTCATTCTTTTCCATATCACTTACTTTGATTTAGTTAAATTTGAAAGTCACACAATTTACTAAAATCTATGATTGATTTATTAATATTTTTTCTCCACGCTTGGGCGTGGACCTTTGCTTTTTATATTACAAGAAAATATGATGGTATGAAAAGTGCATTTTTGGCTGTGGTCTTGCTTGCCCTCGTATTTTTGATTGGGTGGGTGATAACGGGTGCAATTTCCAAAATAATTTGGCAAAGTGAATGGAATAGCGAATGGTTTACTGGCGATACACTTTCGCTCTTGCTTTTGGTCTATCCTGAATGGTATTTTTTCAAGAAGTTTATTCTTGAGAGCCGTGATATGAAAAGGGAAGAAAAGGGAACAGAAGAATTATAAAACTCTTCCAACAGCAAAATATCTTCTCCCAAGATAGGAATTATCAACATCTTGGATTATCACACCTTTTTTAGTGGAAGAATGTATGAGCTTTCCATTTCCTAAGTAAATTCCAACATGAGTTACATTTCCTCTGGAGCTTTTGCCATTCTTCTTAAAAAATATTAAATCGCCTGCCTTCCTAGATGACCTGTTTACAATTAATGATGACTCAAATTGTTGGTGTGCAGTTCTGGGCAGATTTACGCCAATGTTTTTATAGACATTCTGGACAAATGCCGAGCAATCGACACCACGGCGTGAGATCCCACCCCATTTGTACGGAGTTCCAATCCATTTCCTTGCCTCTGATTCGAGTGTGATGTTTCTTGCCTTATTTAGACCTTTTCCAATCGGACTTTGGGAGGAAAAAGTTTTATAAGCGGTGTTTTTTGACTTTATTGAATTAGCCTTATTATTTTCCTTCTTATCACTATTATACCTAATGGTCGGTACGCAAGAAGCAAGCATAAATGACAAAAATAATATGTGATAAACACATTTTTTCATTTCCCTAGACTCTTTCCGAGTAATTTTTGGCTCAGGCTGTCATAATTATTTTTGATTTGCCTAAACTGGGTGATGCAAACAAAACTGATTGCGGCAATTAAAATAAAACTTGCTTTTAACAAATCTGGGTTCATGATATTCCTATTATTTTTTTTATAGAGGAACTAATCAAGAAGTATGCCGATATTTTGCGAAAGAAATTTATTTGATAAAAGAAGTAAAAAAACGTCTTATTTGCTTGACACTTAGGGTGGAATAATTTAATTTTAGAATTGAAATAATTGTGTGTCTATATTCAGAATATTTCTTAGCTTTGAAGAGTCCGTTTGCATAATCACTCAAATTCGCCGCATCCCATATTATTTGCAATTCTTTTGATATTTTATTTTCGGAGCAAATTTTATATTTAAGTCTCTTTTTCTGTAAAAACATTTTCTCATAATTTCCTGATATATTTTCAGGATGTCGCCTGATTGCTGTTAGAATTTCGTCTAAGTAATGAAATTTGTTAGCATTTAATGAAAGTCGCAACCACATATCATAATCTTCAACTGGAGGTATTGACTCGTCGTAGAGGCCAACGTCCAACAGGCACTTTTTTGTCATCATCGTGGAGGCACAAGCAATAAAATTCATATTGATTAAGGCACGCAATGCGTCCTCTTCTTTCCTTAGTTTTTTAATGACTGAGTGTTTTCTTGGCTTTACATTTTCGAAAGTAAAATTATTATCAGAAAAATAAACATGATCGGTGTAAATTAGTGAAGCGCCAGTTTCGTTATAACATTCGACTTGCTTTGAAATTTTATCTTCACGCCAAAGATCATCGTAATTTGCAATGGCTATTAGCTCGCCCTTTGCACGTGAGATTGCAAGATTATTTGCCGAAGAGCAGCCTCCATTTTCTTTATAAAGATATATTAACTGATTACCATAACTTTTTATTATGTCGGCGGTTGAGTCGTTTGAACCATCATCACAAACTATAATTTCTATATTTTTATAATCTTGGGTCAGCAAGGATTCGAGAGTTTGCTTTATGAATTTCTCTCCATTATAAACTGGCAATATAATTGTGACTAAAGGGTTTTTCATTTTTCTCCAATTTCAACTAAAAAATTATTTATGATGTTCTCCCATGAGAATTTCTCCTTCATGTATTTAGAAGATTTTATTCCAATGTCCTTCCATTTTTCTGGATTCATACTCACCTCAGAAATAATGTCTGCAAGTGAATTGGAATCTCCAATTTCGATTACCCTTCCTAGTTCTGGTGCCACAGCATCGGGCATCCCGCCTGAGCGAGTTACCACAACGGGTGCTCCGCAGAATTGTGCTTCGATCACCGTCATCGATAATCCTTCTTCTTGATTATTTGTTTTGTCACGACCGGTACTCTGGACGTAAAGATTTGCTATTGAGTAAAAATATGCCAATGTTTCCAGAGATTGAGATCCAAATATTCTTACTTTATCCTCAACATTTAGGTCTTTTATTATACTCCGAAGAAATTTATAATATTGAGAACTGGGTTTAAAAGGACTGATAATGATTAACTGAATTTCCAAGTTTCGTTCTTCCAGATTTGCAACTGACTTAATTATTGTTTCATATTCTTTTAATTCAATCATCCTTCCAACAGATAATATCAGTGTAGAATCTTTATGTAAATTAAATTCATTATAAAATGAATTGGAAACTTCTTGGGGGTAGAACAGATCGGGATTTGCACCATTTGCTAATATTTTAATTTGATCATTTGAAATCCCATCAACTTTAGACTCAACGACTTTCTTTAAGAAATTACTAACAGCAAACATATTTTTACTATTTCTTATTACTTTAGCACATTTACGCACGTTTTTGCTATTGATATTTGCAACATCACGTCCGTGAGCGAAAGTAATCAAATCAAACCCTAGCATTTTTTTCAATGGCAAAAGCCCGTGAGCATTCTGCCAAGTTGCCGAAATTATTATATCTGGCTTTTCAGAAAACAAATATTTGAGACTATTTAAAAATGTAAAAAATGTCCGGTTTTTGTTCCAATCAAATGCGAAAATATACTTCACTTCAAATTTATTATTATAGCTTTTATTTTTCAAATAGTATTTGTTTCGTGTAAAAATGCAAAGCTTGTAGCCATGCAAACTAAGTTGTTCGGCAAAATTCAATGCCCAAAAAGCAATCCCCCCGCCTGAGTCGGGTGGGAAATTATCTGTATAAATATGAATTATTTTATTGATTTTATTTTTGCATTAATTTATTAAATGTATCATCGCAATCGTCTAACATTTTTTTCATTGAAAATTCATTGACAAGAGTTTTTTTGCCAGCCACTCCAAAACTCGAAATAATATCATTGTCTGATAAAATATCTTGCAGTAATTCGCTTAGCTTCTGAATGCTCAAATCAAATAATTTGCCATTGAAACCGTCATTTATTGCCTCTGGGTTGCCAGACATTCGGGATGCAATCACTGGGGTCTCCACCGACCAGGACTCCATCATAACATTCGGAATCCCCTCCGATCTTGATGGGATTATTATACAATCGCATTTTCTCAAGAAGCCTCTGACATTTTTTATTTCACCAAGCAGGATTATTTTTTCATCCAGCCCATAATTGCTAATCAATTCGATATACTTTTCTTTGTCTTGCCCATCTCCGGCAATAAAAATCTGAAAATCCCCTTTCAAAGTTCTTGCCGATTCTATCAAAATATCAAAGCCTTTTTGAGGAGACAATCGCCCAAGTGCTCCAAAGGTGAAGCCGTTTTTCTTTTGGAATAATGGGTGATGAAAATCATCGGCTTCATCGGGAAAATCATAGCCATTGTAGATTATT
>JAJRPT010000098.1 GCA_024280675.1 Bacteroidota bacterium | reverse complement strand
TGTAAAATAGGGATTATGCCCGGTTTTATTCACTTGCCAGGTAGAGTTGGTGTGGTCAGCCGAAGTGGTACCCTGACTTATGAAGCGGTTAAGCAACTCACCGATGAAGGGCTGGGACAAACGACTTGTATCGGAATTGGGGGAGACCCGATTATTGGTACTCAGTTTATTGACGCAATTAAACTATTCAACGAAGATCCGAAAACTGAAGCCATTTTGATGATTGGTGAAATTGGGGGAGATGCAGAAGAAAAAGCTGCATATTATATTAAAGAACATGTCTCAAAGCCTGTTATTGGGTTTATTGCTGGGAAGACCGCACCTCCCGGCAGAAGAATGGGACATGCCGGTGCGATTATCTCTGGAGGGAAAGGTGGAGCAGAGGATAAACTTCAGGTGATGAGAGATTGTGGGATTTATACCGTGGACGCACCTGGTGACTTGGGCTCGGCTTGTACAAAAGCTCTTGGGTAAAAACTAAAGCAAATCCCAAGACAATGCCCTGTCAAATATTTTCTTGCCAGAAGACCAGGTTTGCCCAACATGGTTGATGCCGAAATGGTAGAATAAGTCTGTGTAGTTGGGGGTGTCAAGCAAAATAAAGTCTGATGCCTTGCCGACTTCGATAGATCCAATCTCGCCCGAAAGGTCTAGTGAATGGGCGGCATTGAGGGTTGCGGCCGTAATTGCCTCGGGGGCAGTCATTGACATGTTAATAACGGAAAGAGATAGAATCGTCTGCATGTTTTCTGTAAATGATGAACCAGGATTGCAATCGCTGGCAAGACAGACAATTACGCCAGCGTCAATTAATTTGCGGGCCGGTGCGTAATTCATTCGGATAAAATATGCGGTGCCTGGCAAAAGCCCAGCAACAGTGCCAGAGCGTGCCATAGCTCTGATTCCCTCGTCCGATATTTGAAGCAAGTGATCGGCACTGGCAGCTCCCATCTCCGAAACCATACTAGCAGATTCGGTATTGACCAGCTCATCGCAATGTGCCCTAATCCTCATGCCCGCATCAAGTCCCGATTGCAAGACTGTTCTTCCCTGGCTGGGTGAAAAATATCCCTCGTCTATAAAAACATCGCAATATTGGGCTAAGTTCTCAGATTTTACTCTGGGTATCATTTCGTTTGTGATTATGTCAATGTATTTTTGGTGATTGTTTTTGTACTCGAGAGGGAAATCGTGTGCTGCCATGAAAGTAGGTACAATGTTAATTGGCATCTCCTTTTGCAGGTTTCTCACAGCATAGAGTTGCTTCATCTCGCCTTCGAGTGTGAGGCTGTATCCGCTTTTGACTTCGATAGTCGTTGTGCCATGTTTGATCGCGCCCATGGCTAATAGCTTGCCATTTCCTGTAAGTTCGGAAATACTTGCAGCATTTGTTGCCCTCACTGTGGTTTGGATGCCTCCGCCCTGCTTGGCAATTTCTTGGTAGCTCACCCCTTGTAGCCTGCGTCCAAATTCTAACGAACGGTTGCCGGCAAATACGATATGAGTATGAGAATCCACAAAGCCAGGCATAAGTGTTTTGCCGCTTGCGTTAATCTCTTCTTCGGCAATGATATTTTGTTGATGGATAAATTCTCTTGCCTGGGAGCTGGTTCCGACAAAACGGATTTTCTGGTCAAAGAGAATCGCTCCGCCCCTAATCTCGGCAATATTATTCATGTCTGAACCAGTCTTGAACTTTGCCCCTTGGGTCTCAACCCTTAGGAGTGAGGCGATATTGTAAATTAATTTCATGTGCTTGGCAGTGTGTCTTAGGTGTGTTGGATTATAATTCTTTCTGCAATATAATTAAATTTATTATCTTGCGACATTATTTTTACACTGAGCAATCTTTTAGGCTTTCTTTTGGTCATACTTTTTCTCATAATTACATACATAATTCTCAGGCAAACACCAGCCAAAGAATTTGCAGATCGCAGGGTGTTAAAGATACTTAGGAAGTTCGAGCAGGTGATGAGATTGAGGTTGGCAAGAAGAGGTGAGTCCAAAAAAAGGACACTCGCCTCACGATACTATATTTTTTGGATTGCCGCCATTGAGCGTGCAATTAGAATGACCCGTCCAAGTCTTGAGCCAAGCAAGGAAGATTCAAAGGAGAATTCAAAGAAAGAAAATAAAAATATTCCTGAACTTGAAACTTCTGGCAAATTATAGGAAAGCCTCGCCAAACTTTTCTCTTATGTCATTGACTGCTAGCCTTACGTCTTGGACATTCTCCGAATTGCATACCAATACCGCATCCTCGCTTAGGATCACAATTACATTGCTCATGCCGATTGTAGACAGAATCTTGTCCGATTTTGTGTCGTTTATTAATATTGAATTATGGGTCTTTACAATAGAATTCTTGCCGATAATTATATTGCCGTCCGAATCAGATGACTTTGTCCTTCTGAGTGAGTTCAAATCCCCGATGTCATCCCAGTCAAAGAGCGCACGAACGACAATCACATCGTCAGACTTTTCCATTAATGCAAAATCGATTGAAATAGATGGGAATTTAGAAAATAAACTGTTCAACTCGTCGATGTCATTAAAATTAATGTCGCCACTAGTTTCATTTGCCATTTCTATAATTGCCCTCATCTCAGATATTTTTCCGCCAATGCCCGGAAAGTGTTTTTCTAGCTGAGAATTAAATACATCTAATCTCCAAAAAAACATTCCTGAGTTCCAGAGGTGATTCCCGTCTTCCAAATATTTTTTTGCCGTGTCTTCATCTGGCTTTTCTTTGAAATTATTGACAGAATTAATTTTGATGTTCTTTTCAATATTATTACTTTTTTTACTGTCGCCAAGCTCGATATAGCCGTACCCAGTCTCGGCCCGGCTTGGTGTAATTCCTATCGTGGCAATCACATCGCGGCACTCGGCATACTCCAAGGCAGAGGAAATTGTCTCCTTGAAGCTGTGGGCAGGTGTCATAATGTGATCGGCCGTGAGAACTGCTACCGATATTTCGCCAGCCGGAAGATCTTTGTATTTTGCCATTGCACAAGCAGAACCAAGGGCAAGGCAGGGAGCTGTGTTTCTTTTCTGTGGCTCGGCAATGATGTTTTGCCTTGGCAACATTTCCAATACATCGCCTATGGGTTCGGCTAGTATTTTGCTGGTGATAATGAAAATATCTTCCAAAGAAATAATTCCTTCCAAACGACCGACTGCCTCTTCAATCATAGTTTTCTCTGAACTTCCAAGAGACAGAATTTGTTTTGGACGGTTCTTTCTGGAAAGTGGCCAGAACCTTTCACCAGATCCTCCAGCCATAATTATTGCAATTCTTTTCATGTTTGCTCTCTTGATTTTATTTTACTAAATATTCAATTTCTGAAAATACAAAATAACTAAATGAGATTAGAGTTCGCAAAATTAAACAAAGAAGATTAGCGATATTTGTCGTTTTATCAATATGACTCTAAAAATCTTTTGGGTATTTGACAAAGTCTTGTATATTTGCATAGAGTGTAATTTCAATAAAGGAATTTTTTTCTATGAAAGAATATTCGAACTCTAAAATTACAATAGTTTGGAATCCCAAAGAATGTTGTCATTGTGGTCATTGTACTAGGGAGTTGCCAAAAGTCTTTGATTATCATACACATCCTTGGATTAATGTCGATGGAGCAAAGTCTCCAGAAATTGTGCGTCAAGTCTCAAAATGTTTGACTGGAGCGATATCCATTAAGAATTAGTTGCTGGGCAAATGAAAATTATTCTTATCTTATTATTGCTTCTGTTTAGCCTTACACTGAAATCTAAACAAGTCTACCTCTGTTCATCGGCACCAGTTGCCTTTGTTATTAGTGAAATTGCTGGCTCGGTGGCAGAAGTTAAGTTTATTAATCCG
>JAJRPT010000097.1 GCA_024280675.1 Bacteroidota bacterium | reverse complement strand
TATCATAGCCGGCCAGTTCGCAAAGTAAAATAAGGTCACGAGTGCTTTTGGTGACCCCGCCCAATACCCCTGAGCTGGGCGAGGGACGGATGAAAGCATTGGGATTGCGGGAGAGCTTTTCCATTCTGGTCTTGTCGCCCAAAATGGATCCGCCCGTTAGGCTAGAGCTTGGGTCGATTGCCAAAACGGCAACTTTGTGTCCAAGATTTATTAATATTTCCCCCAGTACTTCTATGAATGTAGATTTGCCAACCCCTGGGACTCCTGTGATTCCGATGCGTATGGAATTAGATTGCTTTTTCTCTGCGTAATTCAGTATCTCAAAGGCGGTATCTTTGTATTTAGGATGTGTGGACTCAACAATAGTCATGGCGCGGCCAAGTGCTGCTCTTTGCCCGTTAATTATTTTGCTGATTAGCAAATCAATTTCTTTTTCCACTTAGCTTTGCCTTAAAATTATGTTTCACTAATTTTTTCTTAGCCCTTCTGACCCTTTTGTGTAAAATATAATTGCGATGTTCTGCAATTTCTTTTTCTGTTTTCATCTTAGATATTTCCTCTAAAAATCCCACCGATACAATTCCTGTTGGGATGGCGACTAGGCCAATTCCAAAAATAGCAGTGATTGCTGCAAGAATTTGCCCCGCACCAGTCATGGGGTAAACGTCCCCATAACCGATGGTCGTCAGGGTTGCAATCGCCCACCAAAATGCTCCAAATATATCTGGGAATTTATCTGGTTGAAGGCTGTGTTCAAGCTCGAACATGATTGATGCCGAAAGCATGATGATGATGAAAGTAGAAGCAATGGTGATGGTAAGCACTTGCTTCTTTTTGTTGATAACTTGCCCAACAAGTCTGAGTGAGGCAGAATAATGTGCAAGTTTGAATATTCGAAAAAGTCTGAAAAGACGTAAAGAACGTAAGTTGCGAAGATCAAGATCGACAAATAATGGCAAGTAAAATGGAATTATTGCCAGAAGATCAATTATTCCCATTGCTGAGAAAATATATTTTAAGCGGGCTTTGAAAGGGGACATTGTCCTGTATTTTAGGTCTGATACCCAAAGACGCAACAAATATTCAATGCTGAAAATAGTCACTGAAAATAATTCGAAATAATAGAAATAAAACTGGTAACTGTGACGGAGGTCTGAGTTGGTCTCTAAAATTATGGCTAAGACATTGAGTACAATGAGCGATGTTATAAAATAATCATCAATTTTGTACCGCCACCCCTTTCGCCCATAAGAGGTGTGGAATATGTTGAATATCTCGCTCTTTAATTTTCTCATAACTTAAACCTATAGCTCAGAGTGAGCACTATGTCTGTGTATGTGAGGGATTCATTTTCCCGGGGAATATAATTGAGGCGCGCATAAGTCTGCAAATAAATACTTTCCCAAATATTGAAATCAGCTCCAAGCATTAGGAAATATCCAGAGTATTCACTTTTGTTATCTTCTTCTCCTTCAAATCGTCTTGTTTGCGGGTTGTAATCTGTGGTGATATAATTCAATTCCAGCATTTGGTAACCTAGACCAAAGAAAGGCTTCTGCTCGCCAAAGTCACTGATGTGGTATTTGGCAAAAATACTCAGCGGTTCGATTTCCAAGAAATTACGGTTGGCTTTGTCATTGCCCACAGAAGCAAATCTTTGGAACGAATAATCGGCACCAAAAGAAAAATCTTCGTATCTGTATTCTAATCCACCGCCATATCCCTTTCCATTTTCGTGAGTTATGGCTTCGTTGCCGTGGGTGATGCTGTATTGGAATAGCCCATAAACTGAGATCTCAGACGAGATGAGGCAAAAAGGAGCAAGTAAGCTAAGGGCGAATGTAAGCAAGAGTTTCATAATAGAGCCACAAATTATTTTATAAAAAAAAAGTCCTACGCTGGGAAAACATAAGACTTGAATTTAAGAAATTGAAATTAAATATTATATTAAAATAAAATCAGTCCATCAGTTTTCGTATAAATTTATGTTCTGTGGTGTTAGTATTATTGTTTTCTTTGCCATTGATTGTGGGTTCGAAAGAGGACAGATGCTTCGCCCGAAGGTTGCCTTGTTCGCCTAGGTGTGCTCCACTTGGTCCCCTGCGATTTATGGCTGGTGTGTTGAATTTGTCTAGCTGGTTTGGACCCTTTGGGCTAGAAGAATAAGAGCTAGCATGTTGGGTAAACTTCTGAGGAAGTGGCTCTTGCTTGAGTTTGATTGTGTTCTCAGATTCAAAAGGAAGAGTTTGTACCTCAACCGTCCCGTTGGTTATTTCTTCGTCTTTTTGATTGTTTGAGTTAAATCCAGTAGCTACAACGGTTACCATAATTTCATCACCCATTTCATCGTTGTAAACAACTCCGTGAATGAGGTTCGTGTCCCCATCTCCGCCGCCCGCTTCTTCTTCGACCTTCGAAACTGCTTCTGAAATTTCAGTCATCGTCATATTCTTTCCACCAGTGATATTGACGAGTATACCCTTTGCACCCTTGATTGAAATGCCGTCAAGGAGTGGTGAGTTGAGTGCTTTTTGAGTTGCCTCAATAGCACGGTGTTCTCCGCCAGAGGTTCCAATCCCCATAAGAGCGTCGCCCATATCCTTCATAATCGTTTGTACATCAGCAAAATCTACATTAAGATATCCATGACAGGAAATAATATCGGATATTCCTCTGGTTGCGTTGTAGAGAACCTCGTCTACTTTTAGAAAAGCATCGATAAACGTTGTGTCCTTGTCAATAATTTCAAGCAGTCTTTCATTAGGAATAACAATTAGGGCATCGACATGCTCTTTTAGTATTTCAATCCAATCGTCTGCTAATTTGACTCTTTTTCGGCTTTCAAATAAAAATGGTTTGGTAACGATAGCCACAACTAACGACCCAGACTCTTTGGCAAGTTTAGCAACCACTGGAGCAGAACCAGTCCCAGTTCCACCACCCATTCCACAAGTGATG
This sequence comes from Bacteroidota bacterium, assembly GCA_024280675.1. Lineage (GTDB taxonomy): Bacteria > Bacteroidota > Ignavibacteria > Kapaibacteriales > UBA2268 > JAJRPT01. The sequence continues at coordinate 14,691 of JAJRPT010000097.1, read as the reverse complement.
AAAATCATATCGGCACCCTTAATCGCATCACGAATTTCATTCTCACTTTCTTGCAAAGCTAATTTCCCCATCTCAGGATTTGCACCCGCACCCAGCCCACGTGTCGTCTCGGCACCAAGCTGAATCTTTGTGTTGGCAAGACTATGCTCGAGGGCTTGCGTGTCGGTATTTGCCACAATAAAATCAACACCGCTCAAACCTTTGCGAATCATATTATTAACTGCGTTTCCGCCACCACCGCCAAGTCCTATCACTTTGATTGATGCACCTTGGCTACAATTTGTATCTATTCCAATTGCCATTCTTACTTCCCCTCTAAATATTGATGATTTTATTTATGCTTTTCTATTATTTTTTAATTATTCCTAAATCATGCTTAAAAAGTCCCCACCTTAAGCATCCACATTATGGATTGTTTATAAAATATTTTATAAACGCTCCATGAATTTTTTAAATTTTTGAGCTATTGATGTTTTTTCTTCTTTTTCTTCTTCTGTACCGAGTTGAGGTTCTTTCTCGACAACAAGTTCGCCCTTTTCATCTTTTCCACTCTTTTCATTCTTATCCAAATACTCTACATCACCACTTTCGCTCGACATTGACTTTTCTTCCAGGCCAAATAATGCCAAGCCAACACCAGTGGAATAAATTGGACTTTCAATCTCAGGCGCAAGTCCCGAATATGAAATCTGAGAAGGAATCCCAATCTTTACAGGCAATCCAAAAACTGCATGTGCAAGATCTTCGGTTCCCTTGAGCAAGCAAGTTCCACCCGTGAGAACAATGCCAGCACCAAGTCTTTCGGCAAAACCAGACTTTTTAATCTCAGCCAAAGCAAATTCAAACAACTCTTCCATCCTTGGTTGAATAATATTGCAGAGATTCGCCTTTGATACCTCCATTGGCTTTCTGCCACTTATTCCAGGGATCATAAACACTTCGTCTTTTGAAATTGATTCTTGGAAACAATGCCCGTATTCTCTTTTGATCCTTTCTGCTTGATTTGCAATAATTCCCAGAACATTACGAATATCGTCTGTGACATGCCTTCCGGCTAGCCCAAAAATTGAAGTATAACGAATTACATCTTCTTCAAATATGGCAATGTCGGTAGTTCCGCCTCCAATATCGACAATGGCCACACCAACTTCTTTTTCTTCATCGGTGAGAAGAGCACGTGAGCTGGCGTAAGGCTCAAGGACAACTTTGCTGACCTTTACTCCGCAACGCTCGACACAGCGGTGTATGTTCTGGATGGCCGTCCTTATCCCAGTGATGATATGAACGCTGGCCTCCATTCGCACGCCACTCATACCGATTGGGTCGGTGATTCCATCTTGCCCGTCAATTATGTAATACTGTGGCATAACATGAATGATTTCCCGGTCGGAGGATATTTTGACCGATCTTGCATTTTCGATAAGCCTGTCCACATCTTCTTTTGTTACTTCTTTGTTAGGATTGGAGATGCCGATTATCCCACGAGTTTCAAACGACTCGATATAGTCTCCAGCAATCCCGACGGTAACTTCCTTGATTTTAATATTGGATTGTTGCTCTGCTTGTTCGATTACTTTTTTTATTGTGTTGGTCGTTCGTTCGATATTGACAATAACACCTCTGCTCAATCCCTCCGATTCTGAGATGCCAATGCCAAGGATTTCCAAGCCCTCTTGCTTACTACCCTCACCCGATGCAACAAGAGCACAGATTTTACTTGTGCCAATATCAAGACCAACAGTAATATTTTTCATTTAAAATCCACTTGTGTAAATAATACTCCCCAATAAAAAAAAATCTAGGACAGGACAACTCTGTTTGCCCAACGTAAGTCAATAATTTTAAACGTCTTATCAACTTTGCCTGAGATGTAGAAGTTCCAAAATATATTAAAGTTATTAATTTTTTCATCCATCATCATTAGCTTGCCAAAATTGATGATGATTTTCTTTTCAGTGCAAACAATCTTAATTCCACCCTCTTCAATCAATATTTCTGAACTCAAACTCCAAAGTAATTCACTCTTCATTTTATCAATAAACAATATAAAGGCATCTCTTTCTTTGTTTGTTGGGTGGTTTCCTTTTAAGATTGGCATATCAGTCCGCCCGTCTATTTTGCGAAGTGGCATTTTCTCTAAATCACCACTAGTCATTGCCAACTGGTCACCATCGAACAAATAACAAACGGGAAATCTTTCTCTCACCCTCAAAAAAAGTTCATCATGGTCTATCTGGGCATAAACATTTGAAACGAAAGGTGACTCTTCTAATTCCAATTCTATTTCTTTCAAATTAATCTCGGCTATTCTTTTCCCAATCAAGCCTTTGTAGTTTTCTGTAAGTTCTTCATCTTTCAAATACTTAGTCCCAGATACATTTAACTGCTCAAGAGCAAGCCCGTCACTCCATTTATTTGACAAGAAAATCAAATAGGAAAACGAGCCGATAAATATGACCAGCGATATATAAAATAATACTTTTCTCAAAAGTACATTCTCAATTAATTATGTTTTGTATTGTGAATTCGATTTAAAGGCGGGAACTCACTCTCTATGCTTTAACATCATTTCGGGATGTACCCAAGTGACATTAATTCAAATGTAACACTAAGATTTTTATAATGCAAGGAAAATTTTTGAGGAAAAGAGTTTTTTCTCTATATTTTTCAAAATCTTAGCTCATTCTTTTAAAATAGTTTGTCTCAGGTATTTTAATTAAATAATTTAAATATAAGGAGATAAGGGTGAATTGAAATAAATTTATTATAGTTAGGTATTTGTTATAAATTATTATTATATAAGGAGTAAACTTGATTGCTGATAATTTTAATTTGTATTTTTTTTTATAAGTAAGTTTTTTGCTGGACAGTTCTTTTTTATAACATTTTATAAGAGGTAGGCAGTTTTTTCTTGACAATCACAGATAAAACTTTTATATTTGTTCTTGGAATGACGCTCATTCTTTAGGAAGATTCGCATAATTGGTATTGCAGCAGTCTTGAAAACTGCCGGGCGCAAGCCTATGGGGGTTCGAGTCCCTCATCTTCCGCTTCTCAGAAGCCTAAAGCCTTGAAAACACTAGTTCTCAAGGCTTTTTCTTTTTCTGCTGTACACGGATTTTGATTGTTACCTCTTGAACTTGTTAATTATTTTATTCATAATTCAACCGAATTAATTAATGATTAACTGGCTGTCCTAATTTTTGGGGAATGATTCTTTGTCTTCTTTGCCCACAGGCTTTTCTTCGATAATTACATCAAGTGTCTCTTGAATTTTTCTTTCTTGGAGTAATCTTGCCATTTTGCTGATATGTTCTTGGTCAAGCACTGTTCCCTTTGTCATAACGACGCTGCCTTGTAATGTCTTTACATCACGGGCTAGCTTTTGACCACTTTCTAGGAGATTGATGTAGGTGAAGAGGCGGATGTGTGTGGAAATCTCTTCGCCATTGCTGTTGAGTTGGACTACCTTTGTTCGCCTGCCGTGATTTATCTTGTATTGGAACTCTTCCTTTGACTCGCCAATAAAATCGGGCGTACCCCAGAGTTTTACATTATAGTCTAGGCTAAGTTTTTTAGTGTTGAAACGAAGAGCTTTCAGCTCTCTTTTCTTGAGCATATCATTGAACTTATAGAGCAAGTCATGGTCGAACCATTTGATATGCTTGTACATCAGGGTCACGGCATCCTTGTGGCGTTTGACGGTTTCTGCAGGTGATTGTATTGTCTTTCCAGTGACCTTTAGCTCGTGTAGTTTGCCAAGGGGGAGTTTATAAACCATGTCGAAATACATGTTCACTATGGCGATTACTTGTATTTCTTTGGGGATGCTGGGCCCAGTTGCAGAAAATGGCATGCCTGAGCCATCGTTGTGCTCAAAAATGAGCGCAACCATCTCTAGGTATTTTGAAAGAATCCCAACCCTTTTTAAATTGTTTAATGATATTTTAAAATGATCGAAAAATGCTGCGACTTCTTCTGGAGCAAACATGGTGGCAGGGTTTGCCAGCTTCAGAGCATCTGGAAGACCTACCAGATAATGATTGTGGATCATTGAGCATAGGACAATGTTGGAAATCTGTTCGTCGCTTAATTGAAGCTGTTCGCCAAGGTATTTGGCAACTGAGATTACATCATTTGTGTGTTTGTTAAAATAAAAGTTTTCATTAATTTGTGATTGAAGTGAAACAAGATTTAAAATTTCTTTGGTGGTTGAGTAGTTGCGTTCTTTGGCTTCTTGGAGGGTGGCGCTGTCACCGGGCGTTTTGTGGGCAAGTCTAGTTTTGTCGTTATAGCGGTCGAATCCTAGTTTTACGGCCTGCATAAGACTGAGATTGTTGAACGGTTTATTGATGTAGAGATGGGCTTCGCTTCTTGTGAGAATCTCTAGCAATTCTTTGGTGTCTGTTTTCGATGTGAGTATTATCCTGGATGTGAAGGGAAGAACTTTGAGAGTTCTGGAGAGGAAATCATCACCATTCATACCCCTTAGTACGAGTGAAGAAATTATCACACCGGGGGAGAATCCTTTCTTTATTATTCCAATGGCTTCCTCGCCCCCAGGAGCTGAGGCAACTTCATAAAGGTTGGAAAAAAGCTTTGTCAGGATTTTCACCATAAATGAATCATTGTCAAGTATTAGTAATTTATTAGGCATCAAAGTTTTTATTTAATCAGGGTATAAGTAAATTTGTGAAGATGTTAAATTAAAAATAAATAAATTAAAAATAAATAAATAATTATTTTTATTAATATTTGAAGAATTGAACAAGAGAAATAAAAATGATGATGAACAAAATGTTAATGCTTTTTTGGATACATGTAACGCTCGGCCTGTTTGTGGTTGCTCAAGCTCAAGATAGTTTGCCTAGTGACATTCAAACCCATGTCATCAGCTCTAGCTTCACAGTTGATACTTTAGAGCCTGGGGTAAGGATAATTCTTGCAAAAGTAGAAATTGGTGATGGCCTTGAGGATTTGCCACGCTGGAAGGTCGATGCAGCTTTTTCAATTTGTTCGAGAATGAGTCCGAAAATAGATTTTATAACAGAAAAGGAGCGAAGGGAGTTCAGAGACAAATATCTGATTAGCAAGGAGTCGGGTGAGGACTTTATGCTCTATTATGACAGCCTAGGAGCAGATTATGCCGCATTTCTGAGAATAAATAAACTAGAAAATATTCTTGGTGTAAATCTTCGGCTCAAGTCTAAGCGAGATAGTGTTCCCGTTCTTTGGGCTCAAGCCTGGGCCGAGATTCGGTATAAACAAAGTGAGGATGACAAAGATGTGATCGATCCTACTCTTTTGCAAGGGCTTCAAAGGGCGATTGCTTCGGCATTTTCTGATTCGCTCTTTTGGCATGGATTGGACTCCTCGCTCAGGGTCTATCCGCACAAGACGATAGTGGTTGGAGGCTTGAAATATATTGATGATGACAGATTAAAATCATGGAAATTGTTCGATGAGGAAATTGTAAGCTCATACGATGCAGCAGAAACTATTTATCAATGGGTGAGGTCGAGCGATAAGTTTGTGTGCTATGATATTGCGTCAAGGGATACTCTTTACGCACTTAACAATATGTACGGGGTTGAAAACTACGACGCACCAACTCGCTTTGAGCTGAAGGTATTGCATGATTTTAATGTTGAATATTATATTACTGGTGAGTTTGAGCGTTTGCCCGAAGGTGCCAAATTGAAAATATATTTCTGTAGAATAAGTAAGAATGGAATAGAAATAATTAATCAAGCAGAAGAATTGCTCGAAGAAGACAGCACTGAAAATTATAGAGAATTATTAAGAAAATTGACAAAAGAAGTTCTAAGAGATTATAAATGACAAGTGAAATATTTAACATACATCACATCACTCCTGAACGTAACAAAATAGTAAGTATAGTTCAGAAAATTCGAGATGGAGCTTTAATCCTATATCCAGCCGATACAGGATTTGCACTCGCCTGCAGGCTGGAGAATAAGAACGCTATTGCACGAATTCGAGCGATTAGATCGCTCACTCAAAAGAATTATTTGACATTTGTCTGCGAGTCATTGTCTGGTATTGCCGAATATGCTAAGGTGTCCAATTCGGCTTATAAGACTATAAAATCACTAATCCCTGGCCCTTATACTTTTATTTTGCCAGCCTCGAAGCTAGTACCAAGATTTGCACAAAATCCAAAAAGGAAGACATCTGGCATTAGAGTACCGAATGGAAACTTGATAGCTGAGCTGGTCAAGGAGTTGGGCGAGCCATTGATTTCTATCTCGGCCGTGAGCTCTGGTGATGATTCTATGGCAGATGAAATTATAGACAATCTATCTTCTCAAGTTGATATTGTTATAGAGTCCCAAGAGTATGAGTTTGTGGGTGAATCGACTGTGATTGATATGACAAAAGATGAGTTTGAGATAATAAGAGAAGGTGCCGGTTTTGACAGGGCCCGGGAATTAATATATTAAAGCTCTGTGCCGAGTGAAAAGTAAACCATGAGTGGACCTCTTATTGCAAAGTGGCCTGATTTGACAAAATAGAAACTCTGACCAAGTGAAACAGAGGCTGGTCCGATTGGGCTGTCGAGACTGATAGATGCACCAATGCCATGGCGTAGACTATTGAATTTTATCGACTCAGGTTCTGCCCAACTCTGTCCTAAATCATAACGGATGGACGTGTAAGTGTCTACAAAGAAGTTCACTGGTAGCTTGTACCTTAGCTTAATGTTTGAAAGGAATATCTGCCTGCCCCGGGATTCATTCTCGCGCCACCCAAAGAAGTCCTGCTGTCCGCCTAGGATGAAATGTTCAAGTTCGGGCAATGTGCGGTCTGCTACGCCAAAATGTAGGCTAGGAATGAAAGTTAATTCAGAAATAGAAATGTTGCTGCGGTATAGGAATTCAAACTTGCTGAACTCGGCACCGGGTTCGGAAAATAAATTCGACTCAGATGAAAGATTTATCAAAGAACCAGAGCTTGGGAAATATGAAGAGTTCTCAGTGTCAATTAATAACTCAGCCTTTATGGTTGAAAGAGATAGGAAATCACTTTTTAATTTATCGTTTACTCCAAAGAAACGTTGCCGCTCGAATCTGTACTGCATGCTCAGATTACCAAATTTCTTTAGGTTAATACCAGATGAAAGTTTTACGCCGGCTCTTTGGTAGCGTCTTTGGTAATCTAGGCTCCTCTTGTAACGATCGCTTGGAAGACCTTGGCTGTCGTCCTTGTAATAAAAGAAATCCTTGGTGCTGTAATAGGTGTTAATCAAAAAAGAAAATGGAGTTTTGGCAATTCTTGGATTGGCAAGCTCGACGCTGGTGAGGAAATCTCTTGCTCCGCCACTGATGACAAAAGATGCTCTGCCTCCTAGTCCAAATAAATTGTCCCTCAAGAATACGACCTTTGCGCGTGCATTCCGCTCGTCATCGACCCTCAGACCAAGTAAAATATTATGCCGTGGGTTTTCCCATACCTTGACATGGATTATGTTTTCATCATTTTTATTTTTCTCCAACCGAATATCAACATCTTTGTAAAGTCCAGAAGAAAGTAAATTAATATAGGAGTTTAGTAAATCTTTCTTGCTTAGGGTTTTGCCAACTCCTATTTCTAAATCTCTTTGGACTAAGAACTCACTTCCACCAGTGTTGATATAAAGAGAATCTATAATCATTTTGGAATAGTCAAAATTAGCTTTGGGATGTGGGCGATTAGCATTTTCCTCTTTCCAGTTATTTCTTTTCAAGAATGCTTTGATTGAATTTATTTTGCTCAAGGTGTGTTGGTGGGAATCGGAGATTATTTCGCTAGTTCTTGAGAAGTCGCTGTTGCGTACCTCGTCTTTGGCAGGGTGAATGATATAGGTTTTCGAGTCAGTTTGATGTTCTTCGTGGTGATTTGCCATCAGTCCAATGATTTGGTCGGCTATCTCGAGCGGACCACTTAGCTCGGCAGAGGAAAGCAAAGGCGAACCTGTGTTGATTGCAATAATTATATCGGGTGAGAATTCCTGGCTTGCAAAAAGAGGTAGATTGCCCTTGAGACCGCCGTCAAGAAGTAGCATATCGCCTATTCTGACTGGAGAATAGCGAAGAGGAACGGCAGAACTTGCCTTGATTGCCAAAGCCAAAGAGCCGCCCTTGAGTGATACGGCTTTGCCTGAGATGAGATCGGTGGCAACCGCACGAAAAGGATACCTCAGATTATTAAAATCAGAAAATGAATGGAAGGGTGCATCCCAGAGCATATTGTAAAGAAAGTAATCCAGCTTATGTCCTCTTTGAATGGATTGAGGAGCCTCGAATGTGAGTCCGTCAAAGCGGAATCTGATATAGTTTGATTGGGCATTCTTCTTTTGATCAATAAATTGGTTCTTCCGCTCGTATTTGTCACCAAGGCTGAAAAGATCTTCCCAATCGGTATTTTGTGCGATTGAGTCCATTTGAAGTGGTGAATAGCCTGCCGAATACATTGCACCAATTACAGAACCTATGCTGGTTCCGATTACATAGTCTGGGAAAATGCCATTCTGTTCGAGTGCTTTGATTGCTCCAATGTGGGCAAGACCACGAGCCCCACCGCCAGAAAGCACCAGTGCAATGCTTGGCTTTTTTGCTACCAAGGAACTCGTAAAGAAAAATAGAATAAGACAGGATATTAATCCAATAACTCTTTTAGTATTTTGCCCACTAGACATTGTAGAGTATTTCCTTTGATACCAGCTTTGACTTCTTCGTAATTGAGATAATATCCAATTCTTCTGAATCATTTGCAAACGGAATGAGTGCTTTTATTTCCATTTTATCTATATTGTAAATTATATAAACTGAGATTACAAATTTATAATAATTAAATTATACAAAAACTAACAAGTTGAATAAGAAAATTAAAATATTGGCAATAGTTCCAGCCTACAACGAAGCTGACTCTATTGTAGGTGTGATAAAAGATATTAATACTGCGGCCGAAGGTGTTGATATATTAATCGTTGATGATGGCTCAAAAGACAATACAAAAGCACTCGCACTCTCAACCGGTATGGCAGAAGTCATCTCGCTTGTTGCGAACTTGGGGATTGGCGGTGCGGTACAGACTGGGTTCAAGTACGCACAAAGGCATGGATATGACATTGCCATTCAATTCGATGGAGATGGACAACATATTGCCGACCAGATTTCGGTGATTACAAGTCCAATACAAAAAGGTGAAGCTGATATGGTGATTGGTTCACGCTTTGTAAAAAAACATGATGGATGGAAATCAAGTCTGGCAAGGAGGATTGGGATTTATACTTTTACAATGCTCAATGCGGTGTTGATTGGCAAAAGAATCACAGATTCTACATCTGGCTTTAGAGCCTATAGCAAAGAGGCGATAGAGTTTCTATCCGATTATTATCCACAAGATTATCCAGAGCCTGAGACTGTCATATTGCTCGGGCGGAACGGATTCGGTATACAAGAAAAATTTACTATTATGCAAGAACGGACAGGTGGTAAGTCTTCAATTTCATTTGTTGGAGGAATATATTATATGATGAAGGTAATGCTTGCGATGATGATAACCGCTCTTAGAGCTCCAAGCCGTGAGGTGGGGAAATGATTGAAAATATTTTAGAAAACAGAATTCAGTTGCTCGCCGTTGCGGGAAGTTTTGTGATGTTGGTCTTCATAATAGAACTGATTCGTCGTAAATTAATAAAGGAAGAGTATTCGTTATTGTGGTTGTTTTCTGGTCTGCTGTTTTTTGTACTTTCTGTCTGGCGGGACGGACTTGAGTCTTTTTCTAAGCTGGTTGGTATTAGCTATCCTCCGGCATCTCTTCTGCTTGTGCTTGTGCTTGGAGGATTTGCTATCATGGTTCACTTTTCAATTGTAATTACAAAACTCTCCGAAAGAAATAAGACTATTGTCCAGGAATTAAGCCTGCTCAAAAGAGAATTTGAGAAGTTTAAAGAAAATAAGGAAATAAAATAAATGTAAGCTCTAAAAATTGTGGTGAGATAAGAATTTGACCAGACAAAGCAAAGAGCTTGCCGGTGATTAAACCAAGACTGATTTCTTCTGGGGCAATATTATTTCTGCACAGTTTAATTCTATATGTGAAATAAATCTAAAAAATTTGTATTTTGCGATTTAGCTAAGTATAAATGAAGAAATTTCAAAAGGTAATGTGATGCCTGTTTTTGAATTAGATGGTAGGAAAATTGAATTTGCTCAAGGAGACTCGATTATTGAGGCATCCTACAAAAGTGGAATGGAAATTCCTCACTTCTGTTGGCATCCAGAATTAAGTGTTGCCGGAAATTGCCGGATGTGTTTAGCCGAAGTAGGCACGCCACAAAAAGACAGAGAAGGGAATCTCGAAAAAGATGAAAATGGAAGCCCCGTCATTGGCTTCTTTCCAAAATTGCAAATAGCTTGTGCAACTCCAGCAAGTGACGGAATGGTCGTACGCACAAAATCTAAGAAAGCTGTTTGGGCACAAGAAGCTGTTACCGAATTTATTCTAATCAACCACCCACTCGATTGTCCGATTTGCGACGAGGCGGGGGAGTGCAAGTTGCAAGAATACTCCTTTAAACATTCGACCGGCAAATCTAGATTCCAAGAAGAGAAAAATCACGCAAAGAAACATCAAGAGTGGGGACCAAATGTAATTTTTGACGCAGAAAGGTGTATTGCCTGTTCACGTTGTGTTCGCTTTGCAAAGGAAATTGCCAACCAAGATGTACTGACTTTTGTACAAAGAGGCGATCACGTGACCATTGAACTCTTCGATGGAACGCTTTGGGATAATCCATACTCGATGAATGTGATTGAGCTTTGTCCAGTTGGTGCACTGACTTCATCGGATTTCCGCTTTTCATCCCGGGTATGGGAAATGTCGTTTAACCCTTCTGTTTCGCCATCGGACGGCTCTGGGGCAAATGTTTTTCTTGGTGTGAAAAATAATGAAATATTGAGGGTTCAACCACGAACTAATATGAACCCAAATAAATATTGGCTCTCCGATGAGGCGAGACTAAACTTTATTGATTATGTAAATAAAAATCGAATTACTAATCCAAAAGTGAGAACAGGTGGTCTTCTTGTAGATGTTTCTTGGGATGAAGCCACAATGCAAGTTGCAAATGAACTGAGGAATTATTCGCCTCACTCGACAATGATTCTCAGCTCTGCACTGGCTACAAATGAATCAAATTATGCGGCTAAACTGTTTGCCCAGGAAGTTCTCGGCACACAAAATATTGACTACTTTGAATATATTGATGAATCAAAAAATGATGACTTGATTGGCAATTCTGATTGTCGCCCCAATACCAAAGGTGCTTTTTCTGTTGGTGCTAGGAATTCTTCAGGTGTATCGGCCACTGAACTTGTCGAAAATATAAATAATGGAAATATAAAAGCTCTAATCCTTGTCGAGGATGATATTGCTGAGCATCAAGAATTAATTTCAGTGCTTGATAATCTTGATTTATTAATTTTGCTTGGATATAATAATAATACAGAATTGTATTCTAAAGCAGATTTTATACTCCCGGCGGCTACTTACGCCGAAACCGAAGGGACATTTACAAATACCAATGACAGGGTTCAGCATTTTTCACCCGCACTTGTGACCAAAGAAAACCTGCGGCACATGGGTATGAAAATGTCGCGCTGGGATGCCTTTGGCTCGGCAAATGACCGCTGGACTCGGCATGAATTACGTTCTTGTCGCTCCTCTTGGCGTATTCTCTGCTCCATTGCCAAGGAAATGGGAAAAGACTTTGGCTGGAAAAAATCTGAAGACGTGTTTAAGGAAATCACACAAAATATTGACGGCTTTGCTTCTATGGATTATAAATTGTTGGATGAGTATGAGGGAATTACTCTTGGTGGCTCACCCTCGGGAAATAAGAAAACAATTAACTATATATCACACAAAATGAAGCCGCAAGAGGGGTAAGAAGTTTTTACTCGCAAGTGAAAAGAGCAGACGCAAATGGTTTATTATAAAAAATAATTAAAATAAGTATGACTGATACACAATTAATATTATTAGAAACTGCAATCAAAGCCGGTGTCATAGTCAATATGGTGCTTGTGATGGCAGCTCTTGAGGTTTGGCTTGAGAGAAAAATTTCTGCGTGGATTCAAGGTCGTATTGGCCCGAACCGTGTGGGTCCGATTGGTCTTTTGCAACCCATAGCCGATGTGGTAAAGCTCTTTATGAAAGAAGATATTGTCCCAGATGCAGCAGATAAGAAATTCCATCGTCTTGCACCTTTTCTTTCATTAATGACAGCAATCGTCGTTTATACAGTGATTCCTTATGCACATTATGTGGAGGTGATGGATTACAAAATATATATTGGCATTGCTCCAAATATTAACATCGGTGTGCTTTTCATTCTTGCTATGACATCGGTTGGGGTTTATGGTATAACACTTGCGGGTTGGTCATCCAACAATAAATATTCGCTTCTTGGCGGGCTTCGTTCGGCTGCTCAAATGATTTCTTATGAGCTGGCAATGGGGCTTTCACTTATTGGAGTAGTGTTAATTGCTGGGACTCTGAATATTAATGAAATTATTGTAAATCAGCAAGGTGGCTTTTGGAATTGGAACTTTATTTATCAACCACTTGGCTTTTTAATATTTTTAGTGACCGCATTTGCAGAAGCAAATCGTACCCCATTTGACCTCCCAGAAGCCGAACCGGAACTAGTCGGTGGATTCAATACAGAATATTCTGGAATGAAATTCGGGATGTTCTTTCTTGCCGAATATGCAAATATGGCAACGGCATCGGCATTTATAATTATAATGTATTTTGGTGGCTGGTCACTTCCTTTGCCTTATGAAATGCTTGGCTTAGAGCATGGATCGGTTTGGCTTACGCTCGCACAATTTATTTGTTTTATGACGAAATTAATATTCTTCATTTGCTTTTTTATATGGGTTCGTTGGTCAATTCCACGATTTAGGTATGACCAATTAATGAATCTCGGCTGGAAAGTATTACTTCCTCTTTCAATATTAAATGTAATACTTACAGCATTTGGAATATTTATTTTTGATATGTGATTTTTATTAGAAAATGAAAGATAATAATTATGAATAATACGAAAAATAGTGAAACAAAGAGACTGACTTGGTGGGAAAGAACATATTTCCCAGAAATTGTTCGTGGGCTGTCCATCACTTTTAGGCAAATGTTCAAGCCCAAATTCACTCGCCAATACCCCGAGCAAAGATGGGAACCAACTGGCTCATATCGTGGCAGACCAGTGCTTGTCCAAGAAAATGAAAAAGAGCGGTGTGTGGCATGTGGTCTGTGTTCACGAGTTTGCCCAGCCCTTGCAATCGAAGTTCAGGCGGGCGAGACCACGAGGGAAAAAGAACGCTACCCAGAGCTTTTTGAGATAAATATGTTGCGTTGCATCTATTGTGGACTCTGCGAAGAGGTTTGCCCAGAAGAGGCAATCGTGATGAGCAAGGACTACGATATAGTATTTACTTCTCAACAAGAGGCAATACTAGGCAAAGATAAACTGCTTGTCGATCGCTCAAAATTGGAAGATAGGCTTGAGTATCTGCGACAATACAAGTGAGAAGTTTTAAATGTTAAGTTCATTCAATTTATGTCAAAAGAAATAAAAATAGCTCCTTCATTGCTTTCGTCCGATTTTGCAAATCTTGGACGTGATGTGGGAATATGTAGCAAATCAGGTGCAGGGATTATTCACGTCGATGTTATGGATGGGCATTTTGTTCCAAATATTACTATCGGGCCACTCATAGTCAGTGCTATCAGACCCTACACCAAGCTACCCATTGACTGCCATTTGATGATTGAGAATCCTGAAAAATATATTGGAGATTTTGCCAAAGCAGGAGCTGATTTGATTTCAGTCCACGCAGAAACTGTTCGGCATCTCCACCGCACACTTTCTCTGATAAAAGAAAATGGGTGCAAGGCTGGAGTGGTGCTAAATCCCGCTACCCCAATGGAATACGCTTATTCTGTGGCAGAGTATTGCGATTTTATTTTGCTTATGAGTGTGAACCCTGGTTTTGGCGGGCAGTCATTTATTGAATCTTTCCACGGGCGTTGCTCTTCTCTTCGCAACTATCTTAATGACAATGGCTTAGCCCATGTCGATATTGAAGTTGATGGTGGTGTGAAGATGGATAATTGTAAATCTATTGCAGAATCTGGAGCCAACTGGTTGGTCAGTGGTTCTGGATTATTCACAGGTGATCTATCCAAGAATATTAAGCAAATGAACTCAATTCTAAATTCTTAACCAAATGTATAAGACAGAAAATTTTGATCTAGATTTAGAGAATAAGGAGTTCAATCTTGCTCTTGACCTTGTGAATTCTGGCAAAGAGAAAATAATTTATTTAACGGGGAAAGCAGGCACTGGCAAAACGACATTTCTAAAACATTTAAAGCAAAATCACACAAAGAATATGGTGGTTCTTGCTCCGACGGGAGTTGCTGCAATCAATGCAGGCGGGGTGACAATCCATTCTTTTTTCCAAATTCCTTTTGGTCCTTTTTTCCCAGATGATAGAAGATTGAGAGAGGAATCACCAGAGTCAAGTGAAGATAAGAGCAATATTTTTACTACATTTAAATATTCGAGACGGAAAAGAAAACTAATTGAAAAAATAGAATTGCTTGTTATTGATG
>JAJRPT010000096.1 GCA_024280675.1 Bacteroidota bacterium | reverse complement strand
CGGAAATGTCCTAAGAGGGCGAATTAGTATTGCGGGTGCCAAGAATGGTTCGCTTGCACTAATGCCTGCCACACTTCTTGCAAGCGGAACATATCATCTCAAAAACACACCGAACCTTCGTGATGTGTGGACAATGTCACGGCTGATGGGGGAACTGGGTGCATTTTGTGAACTCAATGGAAATGACCTCTTTATCGATACGAGCAAAGCCGATAAAACGATTGCACCTTACGAACAAGTAAAAAAAATGCGCGCTTCATTCTACGTCCTAGGACCTCTGCTGGCAAGATGGGGCAAGGCGAAGGTCTCTCTTCCTGGAGGATGTGCGTGGGGTCCACGCCCGGTGGACTTGCACCTCAAAGGTATGAGAAAACTTGGAGCAGACATAAGCGTTGAAAATGGATACGTGATTGCAAAAACAAAATCATCAGACGGCAGATTAAAAGGTTCGCACATACATCTCGATGTTTCATCGGTCGGGGCAAGTGGGAATATTCTCATGGCAGCAACCCTAGCAGATGGAATGACAACAATCACTAACGCTGCACTCGAACCAGAAATAACAGCCCTTGGTAGATTCCTCCAAGACATGGGTGCGAAAATATCCGGGCTTGGGACTTCTACAATCGAAACAGAAGGTGTGGCTGAACTTCGCCCATCGGATGTGACAACAATCCCAGACCGCATTGAAGCGGCAAGCTATTTAATAGCAGCGGCAATGACAAAAGGACACGTCGAACTACAGAATGTAAACCCGTATCATCTTTTGGCAGTCATTGATAAGCTAGAAGAATCGGGCTGCCAGATAGATATTAATTCTGACACTATTTCGCTCAAAATGGAAACAATGCCAAAGCCAACAAATGTGACAACGGCTATCTACCCAGGGTTTCCCACCGACGCTCAGGCTCAGTGGATGTCATATATGACAATGGCAAATGGCTCCTCACGAGTGGTTGATAATATTTATTATGACCGCTTCAAACACGCACCCGAGCTGACACGGCTTGGAGCAGATGTAGATGTGGTCGATAACACGGCAATCATCACGGGCGGAAAACCACTCAGTGGGGCGACTGTGATGTCAAGCGATTTGAGGGCTTCGGCATCTTTGGTGCTTGCAGGGCTTGTTGCCAAGGGCGAAACAGAAGTGCTTCGGATATATCACCTAGACCGTGGATACGAAGCTATGGAAGATAAACTAATCAAGCTAGGTGCAAATATCCAAAGAGTGAAAACTGAATTGGTCTGAAGCTTTGTTTCCCAGCACTAGCCCTCCACACATTCCCAACAATCTGAGTTAAAAAAAATATTCTGCAAACAAATCCTTAATTTTGTAGATTATAATTTAATAAAGTAGTATTGAATATGGATTTAGTAGCAATCGTTGGTCGCCCAAATGTTGGCAAATCAACTCTGTTCAATAGGATAATTGGACACAGGCACGCAATAGTCGAAGATACACCAGGGGTGACAAGAGACAGGATTTATGGAGTCTCAGATTGGAATGGTGTACATTTTGGACTAATTGACACGGGTGGGTTTATTCCTGGTTCAGAAGATGTGATGGAGCGGGCAATTCGTGAACAAGCAATGATTGCCATCGAAGAAGCCGAATCTATTATTTTTGTTGTCGATGGAAAATCTGGAATAACGAAATTTGATGAAGATATTGCACGCATTTTGCGTAATTCCAATAAACACATTACGCTTGTAGTCAATAAATGTGACAATGAAAGACTGGACCCCAATGCTTTTGAATTCTATAAACTTGGGCTTGGTGAACCTTTTGCAATATCGGCGGTGAGTGGACGATCCACAGGTGATTTTATAGATCAGGTGGTAGAGTCTCTTAGTAATATTGAAGAAGAAGATAGTGGTAAGTTAAAGATTGCACTTCTGGGTCGCCCAAATGTTGGCAAATCCAGCATAGCTAATGCTCTGATTGGCAAAAATAGAATGATAGTCACCGATATTGCCGGCACCACAAGGGATTCGATAGACTCTGTTGTGAAATTCCATGGAGAAGAAATTGTTTTGATTGACACCGCTGGTCTTCGTCGTCGCACCCATGTCAAAGAAAATGTTGAAATGTGGTCTGTAGTCCGCACCGCAAGGGCTATTGACCGTTGCGATGTGGGAGTTTTGGTAGTTGATGCAACACGTGGTCTTGAGGATATGGACAAGAAGATTCTTAACCAGATTGGTGAGGCAAGGAAGGGGCTGATAATTGCGGTCAATAAATGGGATATTGCCGAAAAAGATGAGTACACCGCAGCTAATATTCGCAAGATGATAGCCTCAGACCTTTCTACATTTAGTTATGTTAGTGTGATTTTTATATCTGCTG
This sequence comes from Bacteroidota bacterium, assembly GCA_024280675.1. Taxonomy (GTDB): domain Bacteria; phylum Bacteroidota; class Ignavibacteria; order Kapaibacteriales; family UBA2268; genus JAJRPT01. The sequence continues at coordinate 8,019 of JAJRPT010000096.1, read as the reverse complement.
TGAGCGGGCAGAGAATCCCAAAGATTATCGAAGAGTCCCTTCTGATTCTAAAGCGTCGCCAGACCAGAGTAGCAACCTCCGCCCTCAATGATTTCCTCCTGCCACATGTTGAAAGAACTCCGCCACCGTCTCATCGTGGGCACGATATGAGACTTAATTATATCACTCAAGTTGGAACCGAGCCACCGCTTTTTGCCATGTTCTTAAACCATCCAGAACATCTTAAAGATAATTATAAAAGATTTTTAGAAAGGAAATTAAGAGAAGGATTCGACTTTGCTGGGACACCAATTTCATTTCTGTTCCGCAAGAAAAATAAAAGAAAGGACAGTGAGTTCAAATAATTCTCTGTAACTAATTATCTTCTTCACAGATTGTTATCTTGTCATTAGTCTTTCTTATTTCAGAAATTATCTGATCTTTTAAATCTCTTGGGATAAGACTTGATGATTTTAAAATAATTCCATCAAGGGTAAACTGTGAGAGGTAATGGGGGATGACTCCGGTGATATATTGCCAGAGTTCCTTGTTGATGTTTTTGCTTGCTGCAAGCCAATGGTCTGGGTGTGCGATTGTATTATAGGCGATATAATTAAAATCGTGATGATTGTAGAATTTAAAATAGCTTGTTTCGGAATAAGCTTCTTCATCGTTTTGTTCCAATGGATAGGTTTGGAATCCAGGAGCGATCACGCATTCATTTGTTTTGAGTGGCTTTGTAGTATTTTTTAATAGTCCAATAATTTTGCCTTCAACAAGGGCTACTTTTAGGGGTGTAGAAGTAAAAAAGGAACGGTATTTCTCGTCTGGTTCTGGAAGATTATTATAATCTCCTAAAATTATTTTCTTATTTATTTTCCTTATTTTATTTGCAGAATATTTCACCTTGCCATATCCATTAGGGTATTTCACCGAACGCATTTTGGCAGTTGATTTAATCCAGAAAAAGAACTCTGGATTGTTTAGTGCTAGATTAGAATTAGCTGAGATTCTTGCAAAATCAAAGGCAAGGCTTACTTTTATTTTCAGAATACGGCAGGCTTCTAAAAATGCTGAGAACTGTTCTTCTTTGCTCATTTCCAGTGCATATTCTGCTAGATTGTCCCCAATTTCGTTGTGACTTTTTACTTCCCAATCATTTGCAGAAGAGGAAATGTCTTGCAACTCAATGGCTTCAAAGCCATGATATTTCAAGTATGGCAAAAAAGCAATCGCTTTTAAAAATGTCCCATTATCGGGGAAGTAATTCTTTGGAAATTTCTTAATATTGCTCTGAGGTTTATGTTCAAAGTATAGACATGAGTTAATTTCCAAAGCAAAGGTTAGTGCTTGCGTGGAATTTTTCTGGGCATCAGTATAATTAATAATCTCGTCTATTTTCCCGTGAAAGAAATCAAAAGGGTTTATCCTTGCAACTTCGCCCTCGCTCGCCTTGTATTCCAGCCATTTCGAGGGGATATAACAAGAAACATTATGCTTCTTATACTTTTTTTTAAGATGAGTTAATCGGGCAAATATTTTCTGTAGATGCTTGCTCAATGTTTGCTTTGCTTACTTTTGAAAATTATTTCACTGAGAAGGCAAGCTATCTTTTTTTTGGAAGAATTAGGCAAAGTGTTGAAATTTTATTTCCTCTTTTCTAGGATTATATAATTTTCCAGCGTAGATTTTAAATTATCTTTTTCGGTAGCACTCATTCTATTGACATTATGAACACAAGAGTCGGACAAAATGGCACCACGAGATTTGTCAGATATTTTTTTTGTGTCAGAATGACTAAACCCATATTTTGCACCAAAGAAAATAATATATGCAAATGACATTATGCCAGCAGATTCCAAGAAGTTTATGCACGGGATGTTCAAACTTGCCAACAGACTGCTACCAGAACAATGGCAGATAATGTATGAAATCAAAGAGAAAAGCCCGCCAACAAATACTATAAATACTGTAGAACGGGCCAGAGGGTGATCGAATGCTTTCAGATATTTCATTAATTATTCCAAGCTGTGGTACAATTCCGCTAGGTGACTGCGAAGATGAAGGACAGCATATCTTTTCCTTGCCAACAAGGTGTTAATATTTACTCCCAACTCTTCTGACATTTCTCTAAACGAAATACCTTCAAATTCATTTTTAACAAAAACATCTTTTTGTTCTTTTGGCAACAAAGCCAGTCCTTCTTGGACAGAATCCCAGATTGTCTTTCGAATTAAATCTGTTTCTGGAGTGGCGTTTATGTCGGTTAGGAAGTTTTCGAACGAATCCATGCCCTCATCGACCGAGGATTGCGTTTGCATATCAGAGAAGTTTTCCGCTCTTTTTTTCCTGTATGAGTCAATGATTCGGTTGCGAATTGCGGTAAAAACCCAAGACGCTATGTTTTCGATTGGCTTGGGAACATTTTTTGATGCCGCAAGCACGTTGGTGAAAACATCTTGTAGAATATCTTCTGCTTCTTCCTGTGATCTTACTCTTTGGCGAATAAAACCAAGGAATTTTTTCCGTTCATTTCGGAATAATTGTTCTATTTGAATTGCTATATCCATCATATCCTCCGATATTGTTGATGAAGGTTCTGTTCCCTTTATATACATTAACACTTATAAGCTGAAAAAGTTACACTTCTGTCTCAATATTCGTTTAAGATGAGAAGTTCGAGAGGGTGCAATGTAACAATATAATCAACAAAAGCAAGTGACAAAATGTCAATGATAAAAGATTAATTTAGTCTTATTTAATATTACGATAAAATCATGCCAATGTTTCAATAAAAAATAATGTCTAAGATAATTTGTCTTTTGCCTGAAGGGCACCAATCTCTGCAAAGCAAGTAGCAATGCCCGAAAATAATACTTGTAATTGTGCTAGATTCTAAATATATTAGACTTTTATTAATGGCAGATTTGTTCTGGCATTAATGCTTTCGCTAATTTTCACAGTACAAAGAGCAATATGATCGAAGAAATGATAGTTCAAAGCGAAGAGCTTTACGTCACAAGCTTAATTGCTTCGATGAGGCATATGGCCTACATTGACGGTGAGTATCACGAGACGGAAAAAGAATATATTCGAAGGGTCGTGATGCAATACCCTGAGTATAGCACACAAATTGAGAAAATTCTTGCCAAGGTAGACAATGCTAAGAATCAAGAAAAAGTTGTGCTAGATCTTATTAAAATCTGTAGAGAAAAATTGCCAAAGGAAAGAATGTGGCAACTTATCCAACACTCGGCAAAAGTCCTTGTCGTAGATGGGAGAATTGACAAAGATGAAAAATTCCTCCTCAAAATCTATCTATTGGCTTGTCGCTTGCCCACAAGCAAGGTTGAAGAGTTGCTCAATACTACTTACATTTGACAGGTTTTTTGCTAAAAGAGATTCATATCCGAAGGGCAAGTATTTTGCCTATCATTTTATCTTAAAAATATATGTACTCCATTTATGGCAAATTAGACTGTCCAGCGGAGCATCCTGCAAAAATGTGCTGGCAAATGGCATCCCATCAAAAATTGGAATAGGTTCTTGTACCCACCACCCAGAGTCTGTCTTTTTGGTACCGCCAGCAATATAATAATCAATGTCATAATCTTTAAGTATTAAATCCAAATCGCCTTTCTTTATGTACTCAAGATATTGCCTATCCATAATCAATCCTTCGGTGTGAATGACGGGACTGTCAATGAGAAAGCCGACAATGCCAGCTCTATCGCCCATGGCATAAATCCCTTTGTGTTCTTTTGCAAATTCGGCAATTTTGATTCCGTCTTGTAGTATAAAATTCTCGCTTGGTAATATGTTTCTCATAAAAAGTATTTGCCACACCAAAAGAAAACTCACAGCCAAATAATTAAGAATATTATTAAATGGAATTTTCTTGATAAGCGTTTTTTTTATAATGAATAATGAGAAAATAAAAGACATTGTAAAAATGTAGTGATACCAATACCAAAATGGCCAACCTGATTTGATCGCATAAATCACAATGTACAATAATGGAAAAGTTAATGAAGGAATAATTATTAATTTCTCGTTAGCCGAAAACATTTTTCTTTTTATTATGAATATAAATATAGCAAATACACCCATGAAAAAGGTGATTGTGCCTGTTATAATATTATCTTCGAATGTGCTGAGCAGAAAACCTAAGGACGGCACCCCAGCCATCCAATCGGTCTTCAACTGCTTTGCCATCCCAGATACTGGAAGAAGAGTTCCGTACTCAGCCATATTATAGACCAAGTAAATCCCAAGCAATATTCCACCCAAAGAGATGGTCAATAAACCCTTGATATTCATACCTTTATACTTGAACAAAAATACGCCAATTAATAAATACAAGAGCATTGAATCAAGGCGAGAAAGTACCACAAGAGAACAAATGAAGCCAAAGATTAACTGTTCCTTTGCCGACTTCAAATCACGAGTGAAAAGATAAATAAAACTATATATTAAAAGTGGTAATGACAATACTGGCTCCATAGCTCCAATCATCAGGTTCATTGCAACTAGGGAAACGCCAAGAGCTGTTAGGACGGCAAAAAGTTCATTGCTCTTGTTAGTATTCTCAATAGCATTCCCACCCAAAAGAATAATCATCAAGCGGTAAGAAAGTAAATATGTGAGAAAAGATGTTACAAGCTGGATAGCTGATATAATGTAAAAAATCGGCATGACAGAATTGTCAGTGGCGGCAACCACTAAATAATTAACAAAAAACCAAAGCGGATGAAAGCCATTTGTCGGATAAATTCCATTGAAGCTAATGAAATTCAGTTCGTAGGCATTTTGGGCAGTTTTTAGATAGTAGAAATAATCATCGGCATGCAGGAATGTCAAATCAGGATATTCATATATCATAAACTTTGAAAAGAAAATAATTATTGCCGAAAGTACGACAGCAAAGTTAATCAGATTATTTTTTGGCATACTTTGTGTGTTTTAAATTATTTACTTATTGTAATCTGGCAAAGTACTACAAAATTATTTATAATCAATTAAATATAAACTTCTGCCACAATGTGGCCACGATGTGACCACAGTCGTGGCTTTTAAATGCGGACAATTTACTTTTGAGCGGCTTTTGGAGTGGCTTCTCAATTAAATATAAACTTCTCAGTAGAGATTTCACCGCCCGAGTTTATTTTGAGCAAAAATAGACCAGTGCCATATCACTGGTGAAAGCTCCACGCCAACTAAGATGTGGAGCTCTGAAAAAAACTGCCTCTAAAAGATGAGATAATCCTATTTCATTATTATCATTTTTCGAGTTTTTACTAATTGACCGTTTAACAATATAGAATAAGTATATACTCCAGAAGACCATCCGTCACAATCTATAGTTGCTTGAGATGGACTTCCTTTTGTTGCTTGTAACTGCATTAACATTTCACTTCCATGCATACTAGTCACCACTATCTGAGCAACACCGTTGTATTGTTCAGGAATAACATAATTAATAGTGGTTTCATTAGCAAATGGGTTTGGTGTATTTTGCTCTAAAATTATACCACTATAATCAATTTCCACAGGTCCTTTAAAAGGCTCTGGGTTTCCGCCATTTTCCAGAGCCAATAACCTTGATTCAAGCTTTGTTATTTTCTGGCCTTGCAGATTGTTTACCTCTTCAAGTTCTTTGACTTTGAATACTAGTGCCCTAACCCCAGCAAAGTTAATTCCGTCCATATCAATTGAATTAAGAGCAAGTTTACTTTTTCCCTTGATATCAAAATTAGCATGCAAGTCCTGTGCCATTGGGCCAATGTACTGCACTTCTCTCTCGCTACCTTTATATTGCCATTTGCTTACTGGGATATTTTCGAAAGCCGCTAAAATATAATCGCTATCTACTTCAATTATGTTAGTCTTCAAATCTCTATCGCTGATATTACTCCACCCACTAGTACCACTTTCCATATAACTACCTTCAGTACCCCCAGCATTGGTTATGAATACATAAGAGGCATCGGCTAATGTATTAGTGCCACCGCCAGTAAATTTAGCCATGAACTGTCTATCTGAAGTTGTCGTAGCACGCCTGCCAAAGGCAAAAGAATTGTCATGTCCCATTCCAACAGTGCTGTAGAACCCCATTGCTACGGAAAAGTTACCTTGGACCGAGTTAAAGGAACCTGATGCTAAAGAAGCTGCTCCAGTCACATAATTCTGTTCACCAAGTGCTATAGAAAAATCGCCACCCGCAAAATTCGTATGACCAGCGGCCATGGAGTAGGAACCCGCCACGGAATTTAAGCCCCCAATTGCCATAGCCCCTGGTCTGCTGACAGTGTTGCTAAACCCTGAAACCGTAGCGAATGGGTAGAATACAAAATTTCCAATACCCGATACAACGCTTCCTTGACCAAGCACAAAGTTATTAGAACCATTTACAACGTTAAAATCACCACCTACTATATTCTTGTATCCTGTTACGAAGGAATAGCTAGAAGAAACATCATGATCAGACCCTGTTGCCCCTGAATATTCACCTGATATAGTGTTAGAAGAGCCTAGTGCAAATGACGCACCTGCTGTTACAGTGTTGTTTGCCCCCATTGCTACAGAGGCCGTGCCACTGGCTATGCTATTTATACCTGATGCAAAGGAGAACGATCCGCTAGCAACATTAGAATAACCTATGGCAGTAGCAGCGTAGTTTGAGGAAACATTGAATTCTCCAAGTGCAACTCCTGCCACTTCTGTGACAGTATTACTGTTGCCAAATACTGTGGAATATTTTCCAGATGCTTTATTATCGAACCCCATTGCTATGGAATATGGAGCAATGTTTCCATAATCCCACTCGTCGCCACTTACTCCTCCAGCCCTAAGTGAGCTTTTCTCAGGCAACCACATCATTCGGGTTCCTGCACCTGTTACAGGCACGCTTGCAGGACTTGAGCCATCCCCTTCAAACATTACATTCCCACTACTTAAGTGAAATAATGCACTAGGGACAATCTCATTTATTCCAATATAATTATTTGCTGTATAAACCCCCATTGCTACGGAGCTATTTCTTTGAAAGACAAGGTCTTCGTTATTCAATGTGCCAAGAAAATTACCTGGTGCAACAACATTGCCAGATAAATCCCAGCCATTTCCACCCCCGCCAGTAGGAATTACTTGCGTACCTAACACACCGTCGTTATTAACAGTAACCATTAAATCCGCTCCACCTCCAGAATAGCCTAGAAATTGCACGAGCTTATCTCTTCTAAACCTAGCTACTTCATTCATGGTAACAGCAGTTTCTGTACCCCAAACAACATTTGTAGGAGATATTGCAAAACTAAGTCCAGAACCAGAACCTAACCCTGAGGAACTAATCCATGACACAGTCCCTACACTCCCGCCTGTTAAATCTGGACGATAAAATTTTATAGTTGGGTCATACGTCGCCGATGACAATGTGGTTACTGTTGCAGATTCTTCAGAGTTAAGCACAATTCTAGAGTCATGATCAGACCAACCTCCTGTATTAGAATGAAATTTACCAAATGCTGAATTATCTGATGGATAAACATCATTAAAAGAAAAGAATAACATAGATACCACTAGTACCATTGCTTTAAAGGTCTTCATATCAAGCTCCAAAAATATTTTTAAAATTAATTAATGCCTCAAACTATTAGGGTCAAGCACAACAAAAGCAAATTTTACGTAGTCCAAATATTTATATTCTATTCATATAGACCTCCTTTTACACTGCTCAAGGTAACATTCTTATTTACTTAATTTAAATTAAAAAGCCAGACACTATTTAATAACAATGTACCGCCTTACTAATTTAATATTCAAATTTGTTCTAAAAAATAAAAAAAAAGTAATGGCGGTCGCCATTTTTTCAATATCTAATTATAAGTCTGCACCTTTCACATTACAAGATATGAAGTTTTTAAACACCGTGCAAATTAAAGAACACATTAAAGTGCGAAATGTTACAAGAAAATATTTTTTATTCTCAATTAAATATAAACTTCTGCCACAGTCGTGGCTTTTAAATGCGGACAATTTACT
>JAJRPT010000095.1 GCA_024280675.1 Bacteroidota bacterium | reverse complement strand
GGAGAATTATCCTGTAATTTATTTCATATTCCGTCATCTTGCTCAATGAATCTTCCATGTTTTTGATGACTTTGGCAAGGTCTTCTTCGTGGACAAAAGTTGCAAATCTGCCAATGGTCATCTCACATTCCTGAGCTTCTAAGCCAAATATTCTAAAAGCATTGTCTGAGCATTCAATAATTCCTGTCTCTAGGTCATGCTCCCAAGAACCAAGGTTTCCAAGAACTTGTGCTTGGTTAAGATTTTTTTCTCTTTCAATTAATTTCTCACTAGTTCTTTTTTGCTCGCTTATATCTTGGGCAAAGACGATTAATGCCTCTTTGCCAAAAAACTCTCCTTTTTGGAACCGTACCCACTTTGGAAAAACTTCACCATTTTTTCTGATTCCCCAAAATTCAAATTGTTGTGATTTGCCCTCAAATGCTTTTTGCATCATTGATTTCATTTCTTCAAAATCATTAAGACCAGGAGCTGAGAGAAATTCGGATGTTTTGCCAATAAAATAGTCACGAGTGTAGCCATACATTTTGAGAGCACCTTCATTTACATCAATGAAATGCCCTTCCTTGTTCTGGATATAAATTGCGTCACTGGCATTGTTGATTAAGTTGCGGTATGTTTGTTCGCTTTCGACAAGCGACTTAGTACGTTCTTCTATTATTTTCTCAAGGCATTCTTTATACTTTTTATTTTCTTGGATCAGCTTGTAAAACTCATCTCCTGTGACCTTTGCTCTGAGGGCATTCCTCACGGATTTTATAAGGTTTTCTTTTGTAATTGGCTTTGTTAGGCAATCGAAGATAGTAGAGCATTCTGTTTTCTGCTGAAGTGACGAAATGTTTGAGCTGCCTGTGAGCAGGATTATTTGAGTTCGGGGGGATATTTCTTTTACTATCTTAGAGAGTTTAAGGCCGCTTTTGTTCTCAAGTATTTTGTCGAAAATTGCAATATCGAAATGATTATTTGAAAGAAGTTCCTTCGCATCTGAGATACCCTCTGCCCTACTGAGCAAACACCCCTCGGTCTGAAGAAGCTCAGTCAGTTTGGATTGGTTTTTTTCATCACCAATTAATAGTATTCTTATGTTAGTTTTATTCATGTATATATAAATAAATTAGTGTTCTAATCTTTTAAGATCTACTCATTGTTTTGTTCGGAAGCTGAGCCTCATTTTCACAAACCTTCCACCGCAAATATTATACCATTTTTACCCCAGTGCAAATCCTCTATTGTCAATAAAAATACTTGTTTTTCCTTCTCTGAAAACATAGCAACTACCCTCTCAAATTATTGAAGTTATTGAAGCATTTATATTGTTCATAAATATAGATTCAATAGTATTTTTCACACATTGAAACATCTCTAAAATACTAAAATATTCTGATACAATTCTAATATTTATGAAAAATAATTTGAGACACACGAGTGTGGAACCAGTGAAGCTACCACAGTTATATCTCGATGAAGCAATAAAAAAAGTGCAATTCTTCCCATTTAAAATCCCACGAATGTGGGCGACACAAAAAGCACAATTCTTCCCATTTAAAATCCCACGAATGTGGGCGACACAAAAAGTGCAATTCTTCCCATTTAAAATCCCACGAATGTGGGCGACACAAAAAGTGCAATTCTTCCCATTTAAAATCCCACGAATGTGGGTATTTCTTATATTTGTATAATTGAAACTTGTTGAAATGATAAATTAGGGTAAAATATGAAAATGCGGATAGAACGTGATTCGATGGGTGAGATTCAAGTGCCAGAAAATGTATATTATGGGGCACAAGCTGCCCGTTCGCTTGTCAATTTTGAGATTGGGATTGAGACAATGCCACGGGAATTAATTCGTGCCATGGGAATACTCAAAAAATGCGCAGCTCTTACCAATGCGAAACTTGGAGTTTTACCAGGCGATAAAGCGGAGCTAATCTCAAAAGCAGCAGATGAGGTAATCGAAGGGAAACTTGACATACATTTCCCACTTTCAGTTTGGCAGACTGGCTCTGGAACTCAGTCTAATATGAACTCAAACGAGGTGATTTCCAACCGTGCAATCGAGATGGCTGGTGGTGTGATAGGCTCGAAAACTCCGATTCATCCAAATGACGATGTTAATAAATCACAAAGCTCAAATGATACATTCCCGACCGCAATGCACATTGCCGCCGCCGAGCAGCTGGTGCATCACCTTTTGCCAAATCTGAAAACATTGCGTAATACAATGGATGCAAAAGCGACAGAGTTCTCACAATATATAAAATCTGGTCGTACTCATCTGATGGACGCAGTCCCAGTTTCATTAGGGCAAGAATTTTCTGCTTATGCCCAACAACTGACAAACGCAATCGAGCGTGTAAATCTCGTGTTACCAGGTATTTACGAGCTTGCACTTGGCGGGACGGCAGTCGGCACTGGGCTAAATTCACATAAGGATTTTGCCAAAACTTCAGCAGAAGAGATTGCCAAAGAAACTGCTTTGCCCTTTGTTTCGGCACCGAATAAATTCGAGGCGCTAGCGGCCCATGACGCAATCGTTTTTGCTCACGGTGCACTCAAAACCCTCAGCTCATCACTGATGAAAATTGCGAATGATGTGCGTTGGATGGCGAGCGGTCCACGGTGTGGGTTTGGAGAGATTAATATTCCAGCCAATGAGCCGGGTTCGTAGATTATGCCAGGGAAAGTGAACCCAACTCAGTGTGAGGCGATGACAATGGTTTGCGTGCAAGTGATGGGCAATGACGCCGCAATTAATTTTGCTGGCACACAAGGGAATTTTGAGCTGAATGTCTACAAACCGGTCATGATTTATAATTTCTTGCAATCGCTTCGCTTACTTTCTGATTCGATGAGAATGTTCAACATTCATTGTGCCGAGGGGATTACGGCAAATCCTGAGAGAATGAAGCATTATGTGGATTCTTCACTCATGTTGGTGACGGCACTTAATCCGCATATTGGATACGACAAAGCGTCACAAATCGCAAAACACGCTCACAAAACGGGCGGTACTTTGCGAGAAGCTGCCATTCATCTTAACATTCTCTCGGGAGAAGAATTCGATAAATTAATCAAACCAGAGCAAATGCTCAGTCCCAATATTGGGTGAAATATTAATCGGGAATGAAATGAAAACATACAAAGATATTATTAGAGATTACAAATGTTGGAGAAAATGCGAGCCTGATACTTGGGTTGAGCATTGCCAAAATGCAAACAACTTGGAAGAGGCTATAAAACGTGCTGCATCTTCTGAAGATAATAATGGTAAAAGAAATCCTCACCAACTACGTTTAAAGTCTAATGATTTAAAATTTTTTGGTGATGAATTAGTCAAATGGATTTCTAGAATTGAAATGGCTAATACCTTTGATGAACTTTGGAAGATTGTAAATCCTGTTGGACAAGGAATTAAAGGAATTGGAGAACTTGCCATTTATGATGTAGCAATTATAATTGGTCAATGTCTAAACCCTAAACTAGAACCAAATAAAATATATTTACACGCTGGAACAAGGAAGGGGTCGTGGAATTTACTCGGTAGAAAACGACTAGGAAGAACTATTGACAAAAGTATTCTTCCAAATGATTTTAATGAATTAAAATGTTGGGAAATCGAAGAAATTCTTTGCATTTATAAAGATTGTTTTAGTTGTATAAACAATAAAAAGTGCGATAATAAATCAAAATGCAAAGTATCAAAAAGTTCTAGTTGCTAAAACACGCCCACAAAACGGGCAGTACTTTGCGAGAAGCTGCCATTTATCTGAATATTTTGAGTGGTGAGGAGTTTGATGATTTAATCAAACCAGAGCAAATGCTCAGTCCCAATATTGGGTGATGCTGTCACTTTTGAGTCCTCGTGTTTTTGTTCATAACTCAAAACATTGATTCAAAATAAATCAAGCAAAATCATAACGGATATTTAGATTGCGATTTGCACCTGCCTCGTCTAGTCTTTTTATTGGAGTAGATTCTGGAGCATTGATAACAATCTCTGGAGTGTTCTCTGTCTCACGAGCAATGGCTATCATGGCATCGGCAAAGCCATCAAGATTTTGCTTGTTCTCAGTTCCGGTCGGTTCAATAAGTATAGCCTCTGGCACAACAAGTGGGAAGTAAACAGTCGGTGCATGGAAACCATAATCGAGCAACCTTTTTGCCATATCACGAGTAGAAACTCCAATATTTTTCTGACGATTACCACTCAGAATAAACTCATGCATACAATGCCCAGCAAAAGGCACATCGAAGTCATCCTTTAGGCGAGCCAATAAATAATTTGCATTAATGACCGCATTTTCACTCACTGCTTTGAGGCCCTTTGCTCCTAGCATTCTGATATAAGTATAGGCACGAACTAATACTCCAAAATTGCCAAAGAAAGCATGGACTCGTCCGATTGAATCTGGATTATTATACTCTAGCCTATAATCATCTCCATCTTTTTCCACCGACGGCGTTGGCAGAAATGGAATTAAACGCTCACTCACACAAATTGGCCCAGCACCAGGTCCTCCCCCGCCATGAGGAGTGGAAAATGTTTTGTGAAGATTTATGTGCATACAATCAAATCTCATCTCACCAGGACGGACAATAGACAAAAGGGCATTAAGATTTGCACCATCCATATACATCAGACCACCAGATTCGGATACTGTTTTTTGTACTTCTATTATCTCAGATTCAAATATTCCAACTGTGCTAGGATTAGTCACCATGAATCCCGCAATATGGTCGCCGAGCTTTGATTTAAGATCGGCAAGATCGATTTTCCCATGCTCATTTGAATTAACAGATTGTATTTTCATCCCAGCAATGGCAGCCGACGATGGATTAGTCCCGTGGGCTGAATCTGGAATTAAAATCGTGTCACGCCTTTGATCGCCACGGGAAGCATGATACGCCTTGAAAAGATAAATCCCCGTAAGCTCGCCTTGTGAGCCAGCAACTGGTTGCAATGAGACTCCGCTGAGTCCAGTAATTTCTTTTAGGCATTCACCCAATTCATACATTAATTTTAAGGCACCTTGTGTGTGCTCCTCAGATAGTAGAGGGTGGAGACCCGTAAATCCAGTAAGATTAGCAACTTTTTCATTGACTTTTGGATTATACTTCATTGTACAAGAGCCAAGTGGATACATCCCCGTTTCAATATTGAAATTCAAATGAGAGAGTCTTTGGAAATGACGTGCAACTTCAATTTCGCTGACTTGTGGCAGTCTTGGAGGAGTCTTTCTCTGCTTCTGTTCAGATAAATTCCCACTAACTCTAGGAACTTCAATCTGCGGAAGAGTGTACCCAACCCTACCTTCTGCCGATTTTTCAAATATTAATTTTTCCAATTTTATTTACCTTTATTTTATTATTTACCCAAGGCACTGCAAGCCGCATTTTGCTCTGCAATTTTCTTTGATTTTCCGCTACCACTTCCAATCATTTTCTCACCCAAAAATACTCCTACATTAAAACCCTTGGAATGATCGGGACCATCCTCGGAAAGTGTTTGGTAGGTGGGAGGATTTTCTCCTTTTGCCTGAAAGAATTCAAGCAAAATACTCTTATAATTTTTATTTAGCAAGTCCTTATTTGATTCCATGACGGGAAGCAGCTTTCCTATTATAAATTCTCTTGTTTTATCCAGTCCAGAGTCAAAATAAATTGCACCAATTAGTGCCTCGCAAGCATCACTTAACATAGAATCAAGACCCTTGTCTTTAATATTTTTAGTTTGTTCGCCTATTTGAAGAAATTTTCTGAGACCCAACTCTTCGGCACATTTTGCCAATGTTGAATTATTCACATAAACAGATCTTATTTTTGTAAGGTCGCCTTCAGAACGAAAAGGATACTCAGAAAAAAGATGCTCGCCCACTATCATACCCAAGACCGAATCACCAAAGAACTCTAGTCTCTGATTTGAAAAGATTTTAGACTTGTAATCTCTAGGAAATGAACGGTGGATAAATGCTTGTTCAAAACATGATTTGTTTTTAATCTTAAGACCAATGATTTTTTCTAATTCTTCAATGTCTGCAGAGGAAAAAAATCCAACTCTAGGAAAAAGATCCTCAGAATTGGATTTATTGCTTTTAAATAATTTAAAAAGTTTTGAAATCACTTCGTCATCATTTTAATATTTCTTGAAACATAATGTGGCATTGTGTCCACCGAATCCAAAAGTATTGGAGATTGCATTATTTATATTTTTCTCTTTTGCAACATTTGGCACATAGTCGAGGTCGCAATCTGGGTCAGGGTTTTCGTAGTTAATTGTTGGTGGAATTTTGCTATTATAAATTGCAAGTATGGTAGCAACGGCTTCAATAGCTCCGGCTGCACCAAGCAAATGACCAGTCATTGATTTAGTGGAGCTGACGCATAAGTTATATGCGTGGTCACCGAAAACAGTTTTAATCGCTCCCGTTTCGCCCCTGTCGTTGAAAGGAGTGGATGTTCCGTGAGCATTTATATAGTCAATATCTTCTGGCACAAGACCCGCATCTTCGATGGCAATTTTCATTGAACGCACCGCACCCTCGCCGCCTTTTGCGGGTTGTGTGATATGAAAGGCATCGTCGGTCATGCCAAAGCCAGCAATTTCTGCGTAAATTCTAGCTCCACGAGCTTTTGCATGTCCTTCTGTTTCCAGCACAATAATTCCAGCACCCTCTCCGATTACGAAGCCATCACGACTTTTATCGAATGGACGGGATGCAGTTTTGTAATTATCATTATTTTGCGAAAGGGCTCTCATTGCATTGAATCCGCCAACACCCATTGGGCAGACAACTGCCTCAGATCCACCAACTACCATGACATTGGCCGAACCTCTTTGCAATAGCATAAGGGCATCGGCAATAGAATGAGATGATGTGGCACAAGCCGATACAGTTGCATAATTTGGCCCTTTTAATCCCCAACGAATCGCAACATGACCTGCTGCAATATCAGAGATTAGCATCGGAACAAAGAATGGCGAGATTCTGTCTGGTTTCCCATCTCGTGTGAAAAGCTGCTGGACTTGGTCTTGGTAGGTTGCCATTCCTCCGATTCCAGAACCAATTATCACACCAATTCTTTCTAAATCAGTATTTTCTAAATCTAAGCCAGAGTCAATGATAGCTTCTTCGGAGGCAACCATTGCAAATTGAGAAAACAAATCCATTCGCTGAACTTCTTTGCGTGAAATGGTAATGGTCGGGTCAAAATCTTTTACCTCGCAAGCAAATCGAGTCTTGAAATGAGTTGCATCAAAACGAGTAATTAAATCAGATCCAGATTTACCCGAATAAAGCCCCTCTTCATATTCTTTTACCGTCTTACCTATGGGAGTCACTGCCCCAAGACCAGTAATAACGACTTTTGGGAAGTCAAATTTTGGCATTATTATCCTTGAATTATATATTTTAGTAAAAAGTCGATGATTAACTAATTCTCAAAATTAAATTAATCTAACTGACCTTTTAAATATTCTAGTACATCGCCTACCGTTTGGATTTTTTCTGCATCTTCATCTTCGATAGTAAGGTCGAATTCCTTTTCGAACTCCATGATAATCTCTACTGTATCGAGTGAATCGGCACCAAGATCTTTGGTAAATGATGCTTGTGGTGTAACTTGAGATTCTTCGACACCTAATTTCGTAACAACGATTTCTACTACTTTCGATTGCATATCAGACATGATAACTCCAAATAATTTTATATGATTTTAAATAATTTTATACTTTTCTAAATTTCTATTTCTACATTGCCAAACCGCCGTCTACATGGATGATTTGCCCCGTAATATAAGACGAATCAACGCCTGCAAAAAAAGCAACAACTCGGGCAATATCTTCTGGAAGCCCAGCTCGTTTGAGCGGTATATTGGAAACAAAAGCCTTCAACTGCTCCTTTGTCAAATTTGCTGTCATATCGGTTTGAATATAACCAGGCGCAATTAAATTTACTAAAATATTGCGCGAGCCAAGCTCGGATGCAAGTGATTTAGTAAAGCCAACAAGACCTGACTTTGACGCAGAATAATTCGATTGACCAGCGTTCCCAGTAGTCCCAACAATCGATCCAATGTTAATAATCCGACCTGAGCGTTGCCCCATCATAGTGCGAGCCACTGCCTTGGAAGTATTGAAAGCACCTTTGAGATTAATGTCCATCACAGCGTCCCAGTCCGTCTCTTTCATCCTCAGCAGCAGACCATCTTTTGTAATGCCAGCATTATTGACCAGAACGTCAATCCTACCAGCTTCTTTAACTATTGAGCTAAATACTTCGCTCACTTGGTCAAAATTAGAAACATCGCACTTTGCAAAGTGAATGTTTTCTGCAAGTGTTGAATCTTGCGTATAATTGTTCATTTCGGGTAAATTTCTACCGAGGGCATACACCAGAAAACCACGACTTGCCAGCTCTAAGACAATTCCTTGACCTATACCTTTTGTTCCGCCTGTAACTACTGCTACTTTTTTCAAATTAATTTCACTCATTTTCATTTTTCAAGATTACAAATATACTAATAATTAGTCATTAAGATAAATTTTCTAAGTCTTCATATTTATCCACATTTATTATTTCCACACCAGAAACAGATCTTTTTACAAGGCCGCTTAACACTTTTCCCGATCCAATTTCTGCAAATTCCCTAACTCCAAAGCCGTACATATTTCCCATGACCGATGTCCAAGGGACTGGCAAAGTAAGTTGAGCTATTAGTAATTCTTTTAATTTTTCTGGATTAGTTTCTGGAGTGGCTCCTACATTGGTAAATACCGGGATGTTGGTATTGGAAAATTTTGTTGAGTTTATTTTCTTTGCTAACTTTTCTTTTGCCACCGCCATTAGGGGCGAATGAAATGCACCACTCACTTGCAACTCTTTCACCATTCTTGCACCAGATTCTTTGAACCTTGGAGAGATTTCGCGCAAATAATCTCTTGAACCAGAAATAACCACTTGCCCATGGCAATTATAATTTGCTGCCACAATAATTTTCCCAGACTCTGAATCATTTAACTCATTGCAAAGATTATCCACCTTATCATCATCAAGACCAATTACGGCAAACATAGTCCCTGGCACAGTTTCTCCTGCATCAAACATTAACTTGCCACGAAGAGCAACAAGCTCTAGTCCAGACCAAAAGTCAATCACTCCAGCCGAATAAAGAGCGGCATATTCGCCCACACTATGACCGGCCACTGCCATTGGGAAATGCCCCAACTCTTTCACATAGTCGGAAACTATTGCCGAATGAAGATAAAGTGCCGCTTGAGTGTATCTAGTCTCCCTCAACAATTCTTTTGGCCCTTCGAACATTATTTTCTTAATATTTATTCCAATAAGCTCACCGGCTTCGTCTAATTTCTTAGGTATTGCAGAGCGGTGTTCTACCCAATCGGCAAGCATACCTACCGCTTGTGAACCTTGACCTGGAAATATAAATGCCTTTGTCATTCCACTTTCTTATAAAATAATTAAAATAAATTTATATTGACCATTTTAGCCAAATTGCACCCCAAGTAAACCCAGCACCAAAACTTGCAAGAATCAAATTATCGCCTTTGCTCAATTTCCCAGCATCATGCCATTCGGAAAGACAGGACGGAATTGTTGCAGCCGTTGTATTGCCGTATTTATGGATATTAATCATCACTTTTTCTTTGTCAAGCCCCATCCTACGAGCACAAGCGTCAATTATTCTAAGATTTGCCTGATGAGGGACAAGCCAAGCAATCTCAGAAGAGGATAAATTATTCTTTTTCATAATTTCTTCGGAGACATCTGCCATGCCTTTGACTGCAGCTTTGAAGACTGGTTGGCCTTCTTGGTAGATGAAATGTTCTTTGCGAGCAACAGTTTCGACCGTAGCTGGGCTGACCGAACCACCAGATTTTTGCATTAGATGAGGACCTCCACCGCCGTCGATTCGGAGTATTGAATCGCGCACGCCTAGCTTATCATCATCGGATTTTTCAATCAGGCAAACACCAGCACCGTCACCAAATAAAATTGCATGAGATCTATCCTCCATATCCATAATTGCGGACATCTTGTCTGCTCCACAAAGAAGCAGTTTCTTTACAGCTCCACTCTCGACAAGTTTCACCGCTGTGGTAAGTGCAAAAAGAAAGCCACTACAGGCTGCCAATATATCATATCCCCAGCAATCTTTTATTCCCAATTTATGCTGAACCATCGCCGCCGTGCATGGAAACATATAATCTGGAGTTGTGGTTGCCACCAAGATGCAATCAATATCTTGAACATCTATTCCACGCTTTTCGATACACTCAAGTGC
>JAJRPT010000094.1 GCA_024280675.1 Bacteroidota bacterium | reverse complement strand
TGATTTATTGATGATGCTTAATTATTCTGAAAATCTCAGAGTTTATGCTGGAATGAACTTCATAACATCGACAATACCAGATGAGGTAAATTTGCTCGAACCTCAGTTGGGATTTGATTACCAGAGGAATATTTTTGAGGATGTTTTGGATTTTGTTGCCGGATATGATATGCGGGTGGTGGGTTCAAGGTCTCATCAGAATGTGGAAATAAGAAGTTATTACAATCAAACGCTCAAGTTTGGACTAGAGATTAAAACTTGGGATGATTTGGGGATTAGAATAATGTACCAGGGCTATGATGGAATGAGCGAGTTTGGAATGTTTATTGGCGAAGAAATTAACTTTGCCTCTTCTCTTGCAATCGAGTTTAAATATTATTAAATTATATTTTTGCTAAAGTTATATAAAATTTTTAAAATAAAAGGGATTGAGGTGAAACAATGGCAAGATCACTAAACAGAGTAGAATTAATTGGGAATTTGGGGCAAGACCCAGACATAAAATCTTTTCCTGATGGCGGTATGATTGCAAATATTTCTGTTGCAACCACAAGGTCTTTCAAAGATAGAAATGGCGAGTGGCAGGACAGAACTGAATGGCATAGGGTTACAATGCGTGGCTTCAACGCACAAAATGCTGAGAAATACCTGCACAAAGGAAGTAAAGTCTTTATCGAAGGAGAGCTTCAGACTCGTTCCTATGAAGACCGTGACGGAAATACTCGTTACATTACAGAAATCAATACGAATAGTTTTATCATGTTGGATCCTCGCCAAGACTCTGGCGGTGGCGGACATCAGAGCAGTGGTGGTGCACCTGCACAGTATAATGAAAATCAAGAAAGCAACAATGCTCCTGCTAAAACTCAAGCCTCACCAGCCGACAATTTAGCAGATGATGACGATGATATTCCATTCTGACAACGAAAGTTAATAGAAATGAAAAAGAAAATAACTATTGCCATTGACGGACCATCGGCATCGGGTAAATCTAGCACTGCAAAGTTGCTTGCCAAAAAACTAAATTATATTTATATCGATACAGGTGCGATGTACAGGGCGGTTACTCTTTGGTGCTTGGAGAATGGAAAACCAGATAATAAAGAATTTAATAAACAGATAAAAAGCATTAATGTTTCGATTGTTTATGAAAATTCAGTACAGAAAACTTTATTAAACCGAAGAGATGTTAGCAAGGAAATTCGTTCATTGGATGTCACTGCTAATGTTTCTCAAGTTGCAAGTATGCCTAGCGTCCGAGAATATCTTGTGAATATTCAAAAACGAATGGGTGAGAACGGTGGTGTTGTCCTCGATGGGCGAGACATTGGTACGGTCGTTTTTCCAGATGCTGAGTTGAAAATATTTCTTGTTGCCTCCAGCAGATCCAGAGCCGAACGGAGGTTAAAAGAAGTGAGAGAGGGCGGTGAAGTGGCTAGTCTCGAAGAAATTGAGCAAGATTTAATCCAGCGCGATAAACTCGACTCTTCCCGTGAACACAGCCCGCTCAGGAAAGCTGGCGATGCCATTGAGTTAGATACGAGCAATTTAACACTCGAATCCCAAGTTGATAAAATTTATGAGTATGCCAGACTTATTACAGAAAGCAGACAGAGAAAGAATGAAAATTAGAATTGACGAAACTGCGGGCTTTTGCTTTGGTGTTGTTAGAACAATAAATATTGCAGAAGACAGACTCAAGAGCAATGAAAAAAAGAGAAACACTTATGTTCTAGGCTCAATCATTCACAACCCAAAGGAGATTGATAGGCTAGAAAATGAAGGACTTTCAACCATCACACACGAAGATTTTGAGCGTATTGCAAGCGAGGGGGCGGAGTTGATTGTGCGTGCTCATGGCGAACCGCCGTCTACTTTCCAAAGGGCTGACAATCTTGGTCTCGACCTAGTGGATGCTACTTGCCCTCTTGTTACAGGTCTTCAAAATAGAGTCAAACGGTTCTATGACAAGGGATTCCAGATTGTGATTTATGGAAAAGCAAATCATCCAGAAGTGATTGGGATTCGAGGGACTATTGCCGATGATTGTATCATTGTCTCAGGTGTGGAAGAAGCCAAAGATAAAGTTACGCTGGATAAACAAACTGTTTTATTCTCTCAAACCACAATGGAAAAGCCAGTTTACAAAGAAATTAAAGAGCTTCTAAGCAAAAGAGTTTCCGAGTTGGTTGAAGGTGGAGACACAAAAGATTTGTTTCATGCAAAAAATACTCTGTGCAAAGAAGTTTGGGGACGTGAACAGAAAGTGCTTGAATTTGCTAGAGAAAATGATATTGTGATATTTGTAGCTGGTAGAAATTCATCAAATGGCAAAAGTCTTTTTAAACACATGCAGAGTGAAAATCAAAATATGCACTATATCGAAGATGCTCAAGAAATGCAGCAGTCTTGGTTTGAGGGCGTGCAAAATGTAGGCATCACTGGTGCAACTTCAACTCCGCTCTGGTATTTGAAAAAAGTGAAAGACAGAATTGTTGAAATTAATTTACTTATTAGCCCCTAATAATCTCTTGCATCTTCATATCTGATTGTATTGGATGGGTCGAGATACATTAGGTTTTTGAACAGCTGCTCATCTTCGTAGCCATTGAAAAGCTGTGCAATTTCTAGTGCCTTGGCATCGAAAAATACTTGCAATACAACTGAGG
>JAJRPT010000093.1 GCA_024280675.1 Bacteroidota bacterium | reverse complement strand
CCTTTTTGCCCAATCTCAAGAAACTTGACCTGTCTCATAATAATCTCAAATCCCTCCCAGATAGTTTGGTCTTGCTAGATAGTTTAGAAATCTTGGACATCAGTGCAAATAATTTTGACGAGATCCCCAATATAATATTCTCACTAAAGAATTTGAAAATATTAAAAATATCTAAAAATAATATTAAGCATATTCCTTCTGAGGTGAAAAGACTTAACTCACTAAAACAACTAGACTTATCTAAGAATAATATTCCAGTGTTCACAAAAGAAATTACTACTCTTGATAGTCTTGAAAAATTAAATCTAAGCAGGAATAAAATAAAAATAATTCCAGTAGAAGTATCAAACTTAGTAAATCTAAAAAGTCTGAGATTAAAGAATAATGAAATTGTGAGCCTTCCGTATTCTATTTCTAAGCTGACGAGTCTTGAACATCTTGATATAATTTCAAATGAGATAGCACTTCTTCCCTCGCAAATTGGAAAGCTAAGTCAGCTAAAAGTGTTGAAAATAGACAATAACCCTATTTCAGAATTGCCCGCCTCTTTGTCCGAATGTACTTTGATTCACACACTCACTCTGTCCAATACCAAAATTAGAAAAATTCCAGATTTCATTGGAAAATTAACAAATCTAAGCACTTTTAACATTTCTGGATTATTTTTAGATTCACTTTCCTCGGCACTTGATTCTTGCATAAATCTAAGCAGGTTAATTGCTGTAAACAATAATTTCAGAAGATTTGACCCAGTGACTTTTAATTTTAAGAATCTTACAAATATTGACTTATCATCAAATTTAATTGATTCACTTTCTAACAACATTAAATTTTATGAAAAAATCAATACTTTGAAATTAAATAATAATTTTATTAGCGAGATACCCGATTCGATTTCTTTGCTGAAAAATCTAAGGTCTTTGTCGCTCAACAATAATTTATTGTTAGATATTCCAGTTAATCTAGTGGGGCAAAAACAATTAAAATATTTACGAATAAAGGGGAATTATATTCCGTCTTCTCGAATTGATTCGCTTAAAGAAAAAAATCCGAAGTTGAAAATATATGATTGAAAAACCAGAAATTATATTTTAACCGCAAGTTGTGTTTACTGGAATTTAATTACAGGGTCTAGCAAGTAAAGAAGAAAAAATTAAGGCACAAGAACTGCTACTAAAAAAAAAATGATAAGTCTTGATTGACTACATTCTAAGAGGTGCATTGATACCCAATATATTAAGACCATTTGATAAAACATATTTTGTCATATTTGCAAGATGCAAACGTGAATTTGTCAAATCAAGGTCATTAGACAGTATTCGGCAATTTTGGTAAAACTTGTGATATGCACTGGCACAAGTTCTCAAATAATCTGCGACAATATGCGGTTCATGTTTCTCTGTTGCAATACTTAAAACATTTGGAAATCTCAACAACTGTTTAATTAATGCAGTTTCCTTATCGTTGGTCAAAAGATGGTAATTACAATGTTCGGCTATTGAGATGTTTTTTTCATTAGCTTTGTCGATGACCGAACAAATGCGCGTGTGTGCATATTGAAGGTAGAATACGGGATTTTTATCAGACTGCTCTTTTGCAAGCCCAAGATCGAATTCCAAATGAGTGGAGATTGAACGGTTGAGCAAAAAGAACCTCACCACATCACCGCCCAGCTCATCGAGCAATTGGTCGAGTGTGTAAGATTTCCCAGTCCGCTTGCTCATCTTCACTTGTACGCCATTTTCACTCAGCGTAACAAATTGATAAATAAGGACTTTCACCTTTTCTTTGTCATAACCCATGAAATCCACAGCGGCCAATACATCTGGAATTGTGGCAATGTGATCTGCACCAAAAACATCAACAATGAGATCATAGCCACGCTTAAACTTTTCGATATGATATGCCATATCTGGTAGTCTGTAGGTTGGTTCTCCATTTGATTTGACAATGACTCGGTCATTCTCCAATCCCAGCTCAGTAAGTCTCATCCACACTGCACCATCTTTTTCATAAGAAATATTTCTGGATTTAAATCCAGAGAGCAATTCATCAATCTTGCCACTTGAGTAGAGAGAATCCTCATTATAATACTCATCTTGGTAGATATTCATTTTCTCAAGAGTTGCATTAATATTTTTGAAACACCATTTCTCACCAAATTTTCTAATTCGAGTCATGTTCTCATCCGAGCCAGATTCAAGCGAATCTCCAAACTCTTGGCGAATCTCACCAGCAATCAACTTAATATAATCACCATGGTAACCATCCTCTGGGAAGGGGAAGCTAGGGCTTGTCATTTGCATATACCTAGCATAAATCGAAGCACCCAGATTATTCATCTGATTGCCCGCATTGTTGAAATAATACTCACGAGTCACTTCGTAGCCTGCCCAATCATAGAGATTTGAGATAGAATCGCCAATCACTGCGTTTCTTCCATGACCAAGGTGAAGCATTCCAGTTGGGTTGGCACTCACATACTCAACGTTTACTCTTTTCCCAGTTCCAATACTAGATTTGCCAAACCGGCTGCCCTCAAGACGAACCGTGTCAAAGAGTTTGCAATAGAAGTTTTTAGAAAAACTAATATTGATAAATCCAGCACCTGCTATTTCTATGTTTTCAATATCGTCTGAGTTGTATTTTAGATTGCCGATTATATCTTGGGCAATATCTCTTGGAGATTTCTTCAGAACCCTGGCAAGCCGCATTGCAATATTGCAAGAGAGATCGCCATGGTCTGGATTCTTAGGAATATCAAATTCTAAGTAATAAACCAAATCAGGAGAAATGTTTGAGACTGCTTGGGCGAATATTTTCTTGAGAAATGTTTTTTCCATCTTTTCTATTGTTCCAAAGTTGCAGAGTAAAATTCGAGAACATCTTCATAAGAGATTTCTGTCAAATTTGCGTCATCATCGACGGTGAAAAACTTTCCATCTCCCCAAAGTTTTTCAATCTTAAATCTAGTTCTCACCTCAGGATTCATTAGGTGAATCACCACATCAAAATAATCAATCAGCACCCATTCCAAGGCTTCACGACCTTCTATGCGAGGAGGAATAAGTTTATAATCCCTTGAGGTACGCAGTATATTTTCAGCAATTGAATCCATCTGAGAGGAGGAATTAGCGGTGGAAACAACAAAATAATCTGCGGGAGCACTTTCAAGCCCCGATAAATCAATGACGACCACATCTTCGGCTAGTTTGTCATTGCAAAGTTGAGCATTTAATATTGCTAATTTTAATGAATCCGTATTTTTACTAGTCGTTTGATTTTCTGCTAAAATCTTTTCCTGCTTGTCCAATTAAACCTCTATACTTAATATAAATGTGTAATCTGAATATTATTATCTAAGATTACATCCCAAAGAACTTGCAATATAAGTATAATTTTTCAACAGAGCTTTGTCTAAATTGATTATAAATACATACTTTTGTATCGGGTAAGTCTAACTCTTTTGTAAAACAATGTTTAAAATATGAAGCAAAAAACTAACATACATTCACTAACTCTTGAAGAACTGAAAAATTTAGCCATAAAGCTGGGCTATCCAAGTTATCGTGGCGAACAAATTTTTAGAGAGCTTTGGTTTTCTGCACGTGAGTCTTTTGCATCGATGAAGCAAATTCAAAAGGGATTCAAAGAATATTTAGAGGAATATTATTCTTTTGAGATTTTTCAATCACACAATATTCTTAAATCAAGCGACGGCTCGGTAAAATTTGCATTTACCTTATTCTCAGGCGATGTGGTTGAATCGGTTTACATGCCATCGGCAAGTAATGAGGATGAGGATGAGGGGAAAACTAGTCGCAAGACCCTTTGCATTTCTTCTCAAGCAGGGTGTGGGCTGGATTGTAAATTTTGTGCCACTGGAACTCTGGGTCTACTTGCAAATCTCAAGCCATCAGAAATTGCTGGGCAAGTGAAAATTTGTGAAAAAGAAATTGGTGAGAAAATTACAAATGTAGTTTTTATGGGAATGGGCGAGCCGATGCTCAATTACACAAATGTAGAGAAATCAATTAAAATACTTTCCGATACAAATATTACAAAAATATCACGCAAGAAAATTACTGTTTCTACATCTGGGGTTACCCCAGGTATTCGCAAATTATCGAAACTCAAACCAGCAGTAAAACTTGCCATTTCACTTCACGCCACAACCAATGGCGTTCGTGACAAAATTATGCCGATTAATTTAAAATCAAATATTTCTGAGCTTATGAACTCGGCTCAGAATTATTACAAACAAACAAAGACTGCAATCACCTATGAATATATTCCATTTAAGGAATTAAACGACAGCGATGAGGATGCAAAACGTCTTGCTAAAATATCAAAGAGAGTGCCTAGCCGTGTGAATTTAATTCCGTTTAATGATATTTCTTTTACAAGCCCCGTTGGAGTGGCAGAAGAACTCAAAGCAGTATCGGACTTAGAGTTGCAGGAATTTGCCAATAAAATTAGATCCTTTGGCGGAGTGGTAACCATTCGTTCGACATTTGGTAGAGATATTGCTGCAGCTTGTGGTCAGTTAGCACTTTCGGAAAATAAGGAGTGAATAAAAAATGATTAAAATAATTTGTCTGGTATTGCTTGCTTTATTTTTTGCTAGTCCATCTTTTTCAATCGAAGAGTTGCCAGAGGGTACAATCCCAAGTGATAAAATTTATATCATAAGGCTTAAAACTGGGGATTTAATTTCTGGATATATTAATGAGATAATAGAGTCTCCAAGGAGCGGAATTAGGTTTGAGACAGAAATTGGAATTGCCCCGGTTTATCTCGACCAAATTGCTGAGATACGTCTTTTTAATAATTATTACCGCCATGACCACAGAGTTTTCCTTCTACCAACGGCAGCCCCCATTGGTGATAATCATTTTGTGGGTCTTTACGAACTTTTATTTGCCTATGCGGGTATTGGCGTGGGGGATTACCTTTCGCTCACCGCTGGACGATCTTTTGTTCCTACTTTTAATGCCAAAGAACAACTCACACTTGTCAATCTCAAGCTGACTGTTTTTAATGTCGATTGGGAAGATGCACCAGGCGGGATGACGGTAGCTATTGGGGCAAATCAAGTATTTTTCGATGACTATCAGATATCTAATCTATATTTTGTTTCATCTTTTGAGATGGAGAAAAGTGTTCTCACAGGTGGGCTGTTCTTAAAAGCTAGTGGAGACGATTATATTGATCTTGTCAGCTATAACAAGTTTGGAAGCGACATAGGAACCGCTACTGGCTTTCGTTATCCAACAGGTTCGGTGGGTCTAATGCTTGGTCTGGACAAGAGAATTGAGCGTTGGCATAATGTGAATTTCATAGGTGAGTTGTGGGTTGGAGATATTTCCAGACCATCTAATACCGGAATATTAGCTGGACTCCGTGTTTTCAATACAAATTTCTCAGCAGACAT
>JAJRPT010000092.1 GCA_024280675.1 Bacteroidota bacterium | reverse complement strand
AACAAATATTTATAATTCAAGGTTTTTCGGATTTCTTCTAAAACCAAAGACTAGATGAATATAAATATCTTTTCTGACTGAATATATTATCTTGTAATTACCCAAAATAATACTTCTGTATTTGTGGAGGCCTGACAATTCTTTTTCAATTTTACCTGCTTCTGGGAAAACAATCAACATCTCTAATCTTTCACTAATTTCATTTACAATTTTGTAGGCTAGCCTTTTGCTTACCCTTTTATTGTAATAGTCAAAAATCTCCTTGAGCAAAAGTAAAGACTGATTTGTCCATATTATTTTCACAACCAAGACTTTATTACTTTTTCTACATCCTCTGAATCAGAAGTATCTCCCTCAACAATATTTCGCTCAGATTGTTTTAAATATTCCTTCAGTTCAGAAATCGTATATCTCTTGAATTTATTATTGTCTATCCCCATCAAAAGTTCTAAATCCTCAATTAAAGATTCATCCTCACTTGAGATAATTTTGTTAATTAAATTTCGTTTCCGTTGTTGAACTACCATTAAAAATTTCCTCTGTTTTTGTCTGAAACGTTAAAAGTTGATTTATATTTCACGATTTATCAATAAAGAGGGCTAGTTTTAAAAAAATATTATTAATTTTTAGAAGCAACAATTTTACCCATTTCAACTGGCGAATAAATTGCTGTTTGGCGTTTGACCTCATCGACATTCTCAGGATTAACTATGAGAATCATACCTATCCCAAGGTTAAAAACATGACGCATTTCCGACTCTTCAATAGCACCCTCTTTTTGTATCATATCAAAAATTGGCAAAGAATCCCAAGCATTCCAGTCAATATCCATAGAAAATCCATCGGCAAGAATTCGCTTAGTATTGCCCACAATCCCGCCACCAGTTATATGAGAAATTCCATTGAGCAGACCGTTCTGGGCAAGTGGATGGACTTCGTTAAGATATGAAATGTGTACAGAAAGGAGTTCCTCGCCCAGGGTCTTGCCAAACTCTTCGATAAAATCATTTGGGTCATGCTTTTGGAAGAGGACATGACGAGCCAAGCTGTAGCCATTGGTGTGAAGCCCCGAAGACCTAAGACCAATCATCACATCGCCAACTTCTATTTTAGAGCCATCAATGGACTTATCTTTGTCCACAATGCCTACGATAGTTCCACCAAGATCATATTCACCATCTTTGTAAATCGAGGGCATCTCGGCCGTCTCACCGCCAATTAATGCACAATCGTTTTCAATGCAAGCCTTGGCAAATCCTTTAATCACTTCAACTCCAACATTCTGTTCTAGCTTTCCTGTTGCGAAATAATCAAGGAAGAAAAGTGGTTTTGCTCCGCAACAAAGAATGTCACCGACACAATGATTGACAAGACATTGCCCTACTGTGTCATGGCGCGCGGTGGCATAAGCAACTTTGAGCTTTGTCCCCACCCCATCTACCGAAGAAACTAAAATAGGTCGTTTGTATTCAGAGAAGTCTGCTTCGTAGAAGCCACCAAAGAGTCCAATATTGGAGAGTACATTTTTGTTGTGAGTTGATTTGACAAGCGGTTTAATTGCATCGACTAACTCTTCACCCGCTGAAATATCCACTCCCGCATCTTTATATGTTATTGCCATTTTATTTCTTTATTCTGTTCTAAATATTGTTTGTATTATATAGTTCTACAAAAGTATTTTTAATGCTCAATCCCTAATATTTCACCCGTCTGGGTGTTAATGTCAATGTCCATAAATGATGGCTTGGTAGCAAGCCCTGGCATTGTGCTTATCGAACCGGTTAGTGGATATATAAACCCAGCCCCAACGCTTGCCCTGACTTCGGTAATGGGGAGAGTAAATCCAGTTGGCACTCCCTTCAAATTCGGGTCATGCGACAAACTAAGAGGAGTCTTGACCATGCAAATCGGTAATCCAGAAAATCCTAATGAAGTAAAATCTTTTATTTGTTGTTCAGCTTCTTCTGAATAAGAAACATCGCCCGCTCCATACATCTCTTTTGCGATAATTTCAATTTTTTGCTTTATGGGTAAGTCTAGCTCGTATAAAAACTTAAAGTCTGATTTCATCTCTGAGGCCTTGATGACCAGCTCTGCTAAATCACCGGCACCCTTGCCACCGTCGGCAAAATGAGTGGTAGAAACTGCATCTAAGGCTCCACATTCGATGGCAAAATCTCTTGTCATCTGAATTTCTTTATCGGTATCACTGGCAAAACGGTTGATTGCCACGACTACCTCAACTCCATATTTCTTTGCATTGCTTATGTGGGCTTTGAGGTTGGCAAGTCCTTTTTGCAATAATTCTAAGTTTTCACTCGTATAAACTGGATCAATTCGCCCTGGTAAAACCTTCGGACCACCGCCGTGTGATTTTAATGAGCGAATAGTTGCCACCAAAACCACAAGGTCTGGCTTCAGGCCCGAATACCTACACTTAATATTGAAGAATTTCTCCATTCCCATGTCGGCTGCAAATCCTGCTTCGGTCACTACATAATCTGCAAGTTTCAGTGCAATTTTATCTGCAATGATGGATGAGTTCCCGTGGGCGATGTTGGCAAACGGTCCAGTGTGCACTATTACCGGCTGAGCTTCGGCAGATTGGACAAGAGTTGGCTTGAGAGCGTCTACAAGAAGTGCAGAAACTGCTCCAGCTACTTTCAAGTCCTCAAGTGTAACCGCTTCTCCCCCATGGGATTGAGCAATGACCGCACGGCCAATTCTTTCTCTTAAATCAGGTAAATCCACAGAAAGTGCTAGGATTGCCATAAGTTCGCTTGCGACTGTCAAATCAAACTGAGTTTTTCTTGGGAAGACTGGGCTGGGCGATCCGTCCTTTAGCGAGTTGTCATTGTTGCCCACACTGATTTCCCTAAGGCTTCTGTCACAGACATCTACGACTCTATTCCAGATTATTGTTTCGGGATTAATGTTTAATCTTCTTTCTATTCCTCTGGATTTTAACTGCTCATCTGTTTGCCGGGTTTCGTGCCACATTCTTGTGTCGAGTGCAGCCATTGCAAGATTATGTGCGGCTCCAATGGCGTGAATATCTCCAGTTAGGCCAAGGTTGATTTCGTGTACTGGTACGGCAAGACTCTTTCCACCACCTGTTCCACCGCCCTTGATATTGAACGTCGGTGCCATGCTTGGTTGGCGAATACATGCAATGACATTTTTCCCATGCACAGAGCCTAGAGCTTGTGTTAGTCCTAGAGTAGTTGTAGTTTTTCCTTCACCAAGCGGGGTTGGTGTGATTGCCGTCACTAGAATGTACTTGCCGTTATTTTTGTTTTTTAATCGGTCTAGCACATTTAAATTTATTTTTGCCTTTGTAGTCCCAAATTGTATTAACTCCTCTTCTTTGAGTCCACAAGACTTAGCTATATCAATTATATTTTTCATTATAGTTTTCCAATTTTTAAAAGAACTCAATTTAAGGATTTTTACATAAAAAAAATAGAACAAACATTATTTTGATTAAACTATAAAATAACTAGCGAATTAACCCTCGCCAATTTATTGAAATAAGCAAAAAAAAGTATGTGTTGATAACTTTTGTAAAAAATAGGTACTTCTGCTTAGTGATAAAATGGTTTATTTGTACGAAATTGTTAGAAACATTATTGTAGAAACTGAAAATATTAAACTAATAATAGTCTTTCAATAATCTTTTTCAAAAGACAATGTCATTGCAAAGAGTTTGATTTTTTGTAAATTGTTGTTCTAAAATATTATTAATATTCTAACATTCAAATAAAATTATTTTTAATGGTGAAAAATATGAATTTTCTCATAATAATTATACTGTCACTTGTCTTAAGTTTTGGAACTGCTTTTACCCAAAGCTATAAAGATGTCCATTCTACAAATCTGATAATTAATTCGCAAGCCGAAACCGATGGCTCGCATTCTATTACTCTTTCCAGCTCAACTTTGATGAGTTCTAGCTTGACATTTTCTTTTCCGCCAGCTTATGGAACAGACGGGCAGGTAATGTCTACGCTGACTGATGGCTCATTAACTTTTACCACTCCCGCCTCTGGTGGGGCAAGTGCCGCCGGAACACTAGACGGAGAAGTACAATTTAAAAATAGCTCAAGCTTTGCGGCATCTTCTAGTTTTATTTGGGATAATACTAACAAGTTCCTTGGTATTGGAACCAGTTCTCCGTCTTATACGCTCGATATTTATGGTGGTGTACGGCTTGGCGGTGAGGGAAAAGATGGCGAGTTAAGATTTTATTCAGAACAAGGTGCGACCGATTATGAATTAGTTTTCCAGCCACATGCCAATATGACACAATCTGTGACATACACTTGGCCAGCCGATGACGGAACCGATGGGCAGGTGCTTGTGACCGATGGTACGGGAAATCTTTCTTGGTCTTCGGGCAATGCTGGTGGTGGCTTTGGATGTTCGGGTCAGGGAACTGGGGGCGGGACAAACAATACAGCAGATGGGAATGAATCATTTATTGGTGGAGGAAACAGCAACACTGCGAGTGCCGATCATTCATTTATTGGCGGAGGGGACAACAATAGCACCGGAGATGGAGCAGATGAGAGTGCTATTGTGGCTGGTAGTGGAAACTCTATTCTTGGTCCCGATGGCGATCAGTCATTTATTGGTGGCGGACAAAACAATACCATCTCGGGTGGCGAGTCGGCCATTGTTGCTGGAGAAAACAACCTCATCACATCCAACGAATCATTCATCGGTGGGGGAAACAGCAACACCATAACTGGTGGTGAATCAGCCATTGTTGCTGGAGAAGGCAATCTTATTACTGGTTCAGAGTCATTCATCGGTGCTGGAAAAAACAATCAAATTGATTCCGATCAAGCCGTTATCGGTGCTGGGCAAGACAATACGATTACGGCCAATGCAGACGGGTCGTTCATTGGAGCGGGAAGTAATAATTATATATATGAATCTGAGAATGCAGGTATTTTAGCAGGGAACAGTAATACAATTGGTGCAAATGCTACTCAATCGGCCATTGGTGCGGGAACTGGGAATTTAATTACTGATGACCATTGCTTCATTGGAGCCGGAGACACGAACTTGATTACAAACAGGCATTCTGTAATTGGGGGAGGAAGCAAAAATACTATTACGGGACGATTTGGTGTGATAATAGGCGGTTTGGAAAATGCTGTAACAGCAGATTATTCCTCAGTGCTAGGTGGAGCTAGCAATACTGTGAGTGGTACCAACTCTGCAGTTTTAGGTGGATCTGATAATGTAGTCTCAGGAAATTACTCAATGGCATTTGGGCAAAATTCTTCTGCAACTGTTAATTATGCTGTGGCACTCGGTCGTCGCGCCAAGGCCGATCACACAGGATCATTTGTGCTTGCCGATGGAAATGATGCCGATATTAATTCTCAAGCAAACAATTCATTTGTTGCAAGGTATACCGGAGGGCTGTACTTTTTCACTACCACGGGCGGCACTCCAAAGGTAAGAATTACCGAAAGTGATGGAGATTGGGTTTTCCCATCGGACTCTTCTTTGAAGGAAATGTTCTTCTACCCTAATGCCGAGGGTGTATTCTCAAAATTAATTGAGTTGCCAATTTCTTCATGGAGTTACAAAGGCTTTGGGGAAACTGGACTGAGAAATTATGGACCAATGGCCCAGGATTTTTACAAATTATTTGGAAGTGACCAATACGGAACTATAGGCACAGACACAACTATCTCAACTCATAATTTGACGAGCATCGGTATTCTTGGCTTGCAAGGACTTTACAAGAAAATAGAAAAGCAAGAGCAAGATATAAAATTAATGCAAGAAGAAAATGCTCATTATAAAAAGAAAATTGAAGAACTCAGCCAAATACTTTCCGAAATTGAACGTAAATATGCAGAGAAAGAAAAAACCAATAACAATGGCAAATCATTAGGCAGACTTGAAAAATAATTTAAGAACATATATTTTATTAGTGTTAGCAATATTGTTTATTGCTCAGATTTCCCGTGGACAGAGTTATAAGGAAATCCACGTTCAGAACCTCATCATCAATACAAATGCCCAAACAGATGGCTCGCATTCTCTGACTCTTTCTAGTTCTACCATTATGACTGGGAGCCTTACATTCACACTTCCTCCAACATCTGGTTCGGCGGGCGAGGTTTTATCTACTCTGGGAAATGGTACACTTACTTTTACCACCCCTTCATCTGGTGGCGGAAGTGTGGCTGGTACACTTGACGGCGAGGCACAAGTCAAAGATGGCTCTGGCTTTGCCGCATCTTCGAGTTTCATTTGGGACGAGGCAAATAATCATTCGGGAATTGGAACAAGTTCCCCAAGCTACAGTGTTGATGCTTATGGAGCGGAAAGAACGGGAGGAGAAAGGACGAATGGCTTCCTAATATTTGCCAGCTCAGAGTCTGGAACTTATAGTGAATTGATTTGGAACTTCTCTAGTTCAATAAATACTATCTACAACTGGCCCTCAGACGACGGGACAGATTCGCAACAGGGACTTTTCACCAATGGCTCTTCGTCCTTTAACTGGCAGGGAGATATTAGCTCTGGCCCCACTGGTGCTGGTGATTTGGACAATAATGATATTTGGAACGGCCCAGATAATGCCTACATTGGTGGTGGTGACAATAACGATATAAATAGTGGTGGTGCCGACAACTCTGTGATTTATGGTGGAGACAACAATGACATTAATAACTCTATGGTTAGCTCTGGCATAGTTGGTGGGGATGATAATGATTTAAATGGCTCGGGGTCATATTCTGTTATATTAGGTGGAGACGACAATGACATTAACGGTGGTGCAACTAGTGCGGCCGTTGTTGGTGGAGACGATAATGACATAAATGGCTCTGCTTCTTATTCTGTGATATTGGGAGGAGATGACAATGACATTAACAATGGTGCTGTTAGCTCTGCTATTGTTGGCGGGCAGAACAATGACATAAGTGGTTCGGCAAGTTATAGTTTTATAGGGGCTGGCGATAATAACGATATCAACAGTGGTTCGGTGGGTTCGGCAGTGTTTGGTGGAGATAATAATGAAATGAATGGTAGCGAGTCCGATTTTTCAATGATTGGCTCTGGTAGAGACCATGATATTTTTGGATTAGAGTCTGCTGTGATGAGCGGTCGTAACAATGACATAGGTGCCAATGGTGATAGAGTTGCAATATTTGGTGGGCTGAATAACGAAGCAAACCAATATGAAGCATTCGTTGGAGGGGGTCAGACAAATGAAATATGGTCTGGGTCTTTTACCACAATATTTGGTGGGCTTGAAAATACGGTAAATTCCTCTGATTACTCAGCCGTGGCTGGAGGTTTCCGCAATGATTTCAATTCAACATCTCACTATTCCTCTATTTTAGGAGGAAGGAATCATGATTTTAATAATTCTGACTATGGTGCGGTGCTTTGGGGTGACAACAATGATTTCAACGGGAATGATAATTATTCTTTAGCTGGTGGCACGGCGTGTGATGTGGGAAACGATTACCAAATAGTTATAGGTCGGCAGCCACAAGCATGGAACTTTGGAATGTGTTATCTCTCCGATGGCAATGCCTCTTACTTCAATGAGCTTTGGACTGACAATACGTTCGGGGCAAGGTTTACAGGTGGCTTTTATTTTTCAACTCATTCAAGTGGCACCATCCATGTAAGCGTTGAGCAAGCCAATGGTGATTGGGTTTTCCCCTCGGACTCATCTATGAAGGAAAAGATTCTTAAGCTCAGCCCAATCAAAGTTTTAGCAAAACTATTAACACTCAAAATTAGTTCTTGGAATTACAAATCTGCTGGTAGAGATAAAAGAAATTATGGGCCAATGGCACAAGATTTTTATAATTTATTTGGGCGTGATAAATACGGGACTTTTTCCGATGACAAGACTATAAAATCACACGACGTGTCATCGGTTTTTGTGGCGGGAGTGCAAGGTGCTGGGGTAAAACAAAGAGAGGGTGCCAAGAGACTAAATAAAATAAAATCTAATCAAAGCAATATTAAAACAAGTCTTGAAGAGCTGGAAGTAAGAATGAAATTGTTTAGTAAAAAAATAGAATAGTAATTATTTCTGAATAGCTCTTGTTGAATTTGAATGAATTGCCACTTTCCACGCAAAACCCAAATCACGTGCCATAAGTGATGCCATGGCGGTCAGTTCAAAGAAATAATAGGATTTTTCGTTTGACTGAGATTGGAGAAAGAGTGCCGATGCGAACATATTTTTATAATCACCTAATCTATGGTAGATATAAAATGTTTCCTCACTTGCTTCTTTGATTTTTAATCTTGAAATAAAATTTTCCACTTCTTGATTGCTTGGAATTATTTCTGTCATAGCAAATAGCCCAAGGTTATTTGCAGTGTAGACATTTGATTTTTTAATAAATTCTGGTAAAGCCTCATATCCAATACCATTACCACGTGGTTTTTGAGCTTCAAACAGTGCAAGGCCCGAAGCCCGTGTATAAAAAGCTCCTCCGTTTCTACCGATAGCATCAAGTTTGTTCGGGTCTACCCCACCTCTGCCATCGAGTACGTCTTCGGAGACGTGAATATTAACTACTTTGCAAACTGCTAAATTCCCTGATCCAGGCAAGCCACCAAGCTCAATCATCTGCATCAGCTCACACTCAAAATGTATGGGTGATTCTTTAACACGCACTGGTCTCACACGTTCGGAGGCAATGGGTGTAAATCCAGATTTTACAAACTCATCAATATCAGAATCAAATTCAGAGCTAGCAAGATTCATCTGCTCCAGCATTGAATAATTGACGGTGTGAATTACGCATTCTTTGGTGCTGATTAGATTTTCATAAGTATCTTTGCTTGTGTTATTGGTTCCACGCCGAGATGCAGAGAAAGCTAGCACCGGAGGATTGGAACCAAAGGCATTGAAAAAAGAAAATGGTGAAAGATTATTTACTCCAAGTTCTGATATTGTTGAGACCAGTGCAATGGGTCTTGGCGAAACTCCACCAAGCAAGTATTTGAATGTTTCTTGATTTCCGACAAGCTCTGGGTCTAATGTGAGCATGGGCTTCTTTCGTTTATGTTTATTTGAATTGCTCAAGTTAAGGTTTCACTCAGCAATTATCAAACTTTTTAATTATACCCATACTTCCATTGCTCAAGTTTAAAATGTGCAAAGTGTGTATATTTGCAAAAGATTT
>JAJRPT010000091.1 GCA_024280675.1 Bacteroidota bacterium | reverse complement strand
TGGAAGTGTTGTAGCGGGCGAGGGTTCACTTGCCCTCCAAGAGAAGAAACTCTCACAAAATATAAAATTTGCCGTTCTTGCCTCCGATTTTGATTTCACAGAATCGCACATTAATTTTGACTATGATTGGTTTAAGGCTTCGATTGGGAGAGAAACTAGACTACTTGGAGCTGGGCTTCAAAGCAATCTTTTTCTCTCCGACAACGCACCTCCTCAGAATACACTTTCACTCGGGGTCAAGTTCAAAAGTTTTCAATATAAATTTACTCATAGTGGATTGCTTTCATCGGTTCAAGATTCTAATCGTCAATCTGGTTTTAATCTCTTCTTGAATGAAAAATATTCAACTTCCCACCGCTTTACCCTCTTGCAGTCTTGGGGTGAGGTTTCATTTTGGGAGAATATAATATATTCTGAAAGACCTTATGACCTTTCATATTTAAATCCATTTAGCTTCTTAAAATCTGTTGAACACGCAAACCGGGATA
The DNA here is from genome assembly GCA_024280675.1 of Bacteroidota bacterium. Lineage (GTDB taxonomy): Bacteria > Bacteroidota > Ignavibacteria > Kapaibacteriales > UBA2268 > JAJRPT01. Next base: position 3,792 of record JAJRPT010000091.1, on the reverse strand, counting down.
GGGATAATTCAATGATGGGAATTGATTTCTCTGTGAGACCAGTAAATAATTTCCAGATAAAGGGTGGGTTTTTGCTCGATGACATTGTATTTGAGAAAATTGGAGATGATTACTGGAGTAACAAATGGGCGTGGAACATTGCCCTTGTTAGCTCACTCCCATTTGATACAGACATTGGCATTGAGTACACACGGGTTGAGCCTTACACTTTCTCACATTTTAATGAAAAAAATTCTGTGACAAATGACGGGCTTTTTTTCATGGGACAGCTCAATCCAAATTCTGAGAAATATCTTTTGTCTATCAAATATTGGTGGGCTAGTCGTTTTCCTTTGAAGATTAATATTTCCCACGTTCGGCATGGGGTAAACCTGCTGAATGAAAACGGGTCAATCTCTTACAATGCCGGCGGTGATGTGGGTGAAACTCGCTTGCAGGGTCGTGACCCAGAGCATGTGAAATTCCTCAGTGGAGAACTCATTGAATACTCTGAGATAGGCATTGGCACTGGCTATGAAATTATTCGTAATTTTAGTATGCACGCCTCTTATTCTTTTAGAAAAACAAATCAATACAGTGAGAATGAACATTTTATTAGTATTATTTTTCAGATTGGATATTTTTAGACTGCGACATGAAAACTAATAAAAAAGTTATAGTTGGTCTTTCTGGAGGAGTTGATTCCTCTGTTTCTGCACACCTTCTTCTCGAACAAGGCTACGAAATAGAGGCAGTATTTATGCAGAACTGGGAAGATTCAACAGGTCTTAAATCTGGAGATTGTCACTGGGAAGATGATTACAATTCTGCAAAACTCGTGGCGAAACAACTCGGCATAAAATTACATTTCCTCAATCTAAGCGCCGAATACAAGTCCAAAATTATAGACTATATGTTCTCTGAATACGAGGCTGGTCGCACTCCCAACCCAGATATTTTATGCAACCGTGAAATAAAATTCGATGTTTTTACCAAATATTGCAAATCGCTCGGAGCAGATTTAGTTGCCACAGGTCATTACGCTGGAGTTTCCAAATGCGAAAATGGTGAATATCAATTACTAAGGGCAAGAGATGAAAATAAAGATCAGACGTATTTTCTTTGCCAGCTAAATCAAAAACAACTCTCGACAACATTGTTCCCGCTCTCAAATTTAAAAAAGTCTGAGATCAAGGATATTGCGAAAAAAGAAGGCTTAGCCAGTTCAGAAAAAAAAGAATCGATGGGACTTTGTTTTATTGGGAAAGTGGACCTTCCAACATTTCTGAAACAACAAATAAGCCCACGACCAGGCAAAGTAATCGAAATATCCAAAGAAGCCGCCCAAGAGCAAATTGATGGTTTAGGTTTTTCCTCACCTGAAATAACTTGTAAGCAATACAGCTTTTCACCAGATATGGGCGAAGAGATTGGGACTCATAATGGAGTGCAATTCTATACTATTGGCCAGAGGAAAGGGCTTGGTATAGGTGGGCGACCCAATCCAATTTACATTCTTCATATCGACAATGAAAATAATATTATTTATGTGGGTGAGGGCGAGGGTCATCCACTACTTAACAGAAAAGGTCTTTTCATAGAAAAAGCTGACATTCATTGGATACGCCCATCCCAGAAGATGCGAATTGGAGAAAAGCGAAATTACCAAGTTCGTTTTCGTCATCGCCAGAAATTGCAAACCGCAAGCCTTCTGCTAAAAGAAAATGGCATGCACGTCCTGTTTGAGAAAATGCAACAGGGCATCTCCCCTGGGCAATTCTGCGTTTGGTACTCTGGGACAGAATGTCTTGGCAGTGGCCCAATATCTTAGTTTTCTATCAAGTTTATGAGCTTTTTCCAGATTAGCGAGTTTGATAAGACCTTTTTATTTCCAAGTATAAAAAGTTTTTCTCTTGCACGGGTGATTGCCACATTTAGCTTTCTATCAACTGACACCCCACCAATCTCTAGGACAGATTGTGATCCGGCGAGCATATTTTCGTAATTGATTGGCATTGAAATAATAATAATATTACGCTCTGCACCTTGGAAACGTTCCACCGTATCAACTAGAATTTCATTTGAAGCAGGGATTTTTGATAATTTATTTTTAATAAGTGCTACTTGTTTACGAAATGGAGTGATTACTCCAATTTGATTTGCTGGATTTTCTTCTGAGAGCAAAGTTTCAACCAAAGAGAATATTTTCTCAGATTGCCAATGGTTTGTCTTAGAATGAATCTCAGTTGGGGAATTTATAAAGTGAACTCTTTTTTCATTGTTTGTCAAATTTCTTGTTTGCACTTCTTCGTCAAATAATTCCAGCTTATTTTCATAAAACAATTCATTGGAAAGTTTCATGATTTCATTGTGCATTCGTGCTTGATGAGTTAGCATTCCAAAATGATTGGATTCTCCTCTATTTTTTTCAAGCATAATCAGTCTTTCAAACAAAGAGCTAGAGTAATTTTGTAGCCCAATATTATTCAATGACTCATCATCACATTCTAGGTATTTTGCGTCTTGGGAAACAACGGCAGGCAACTGTTTTTCATCTCCAATCATTATAAATTTGTCACATTTGCTCACTATTCCAATAATATGAGCCTCGGTAATTTGCGCTGCCTCATCTACAATTACGATATTGAAATCTTTTATATCAAATATTTCTGGGTTCACCGTGAGTGAGCTTACCGTCGAAACAATAATCCTAGTCTTCTTCAAAAAGGAAAATACTTCTCGCATCCCATGTTCTGAAATCAAATTCGGCAGAATCCTATGAGTAATCTCCCCTGATTCTTTTGTTCCAAGGCGGATATAATCCTCTTTGGCAATTACTTTTTCGATTGAGCTACAAATCTCATCGACGGCACGGTTGGTATTTGCACAAAGCAATATCGTATTACCTTGGTTTTCATAATAATATTTTAGTAAATTCTTTAGCAAATAAGAAGTTTTCCCAGTCCCAGGTGGACCTTGAACCATAAAATAATCACTTGCATTTATAGCTCGAGAGTAAACATCATTTTGATTCTTACTTAACTCATCTTGGAAATACTTTCTGGATCTAGTATAATTACTTTTAGTAGTCCCAAGCATTATATTTAATTTATGAGACTTAAGTGATTCATAAATAAGAGGGATAGTGCGTTTATTTAAAGCGTCAGAATAGTCTCTTGCAATCACCCAATACTCAATCTCGAAAACATCTAATTGAGTCAGCTTATTTCTGAGACTGATTTTCAGATACCCTGGAGCTTCCTCTCTTATCGAACCTTTGATTAAACTACCTTTTTCAAAACCATATTCCTTACCCACAGGCCAAAGAACCACATAATCACCACGCCTGAGTGCGGTGATATTATTTTCATTGTCATAGCTGAACCCAAGATGAAAGCGAATAAAATCTGATTTCTCATTATCTAGGGTTGCATTATTAATTATATAATCTGATTCTAAATTATCATTCCAAAGAGCGGCAAAGCCATTGTCTTCTGGGCGAGCAAACATTCCCGTTCGCCCAGAGTGAATCTCACGCAAAAGAAATGAAACAAGGTGAGCAAACCATTTTTTAGCAATCTCATCTAAATTAGAAAACAACTCCCAGAAACTAACAATACTCTCATCAACATAAGGAGGTCTTGCTCCAAAATCTCTTGGGTTTAATGTGTCCAGTATTGAATATTTTCCGCTGGCAAAAGAAAGTTCTAGTGCCACAATCCAATTCCTAAGCTCGACTAACTCTCTTTTATATTTGATAATATTCGGAGCATTGCGAAAGGGATAATCTTGATCTTGAGAATATAAAATTTG
>JAJRPT010000090.1 GCA_024280675.1 Bacteroidota bacterium | reverse complement strand
TTCAGTTGCTTATCTCTTCGTGGGCTGACGGAGTTTATACTCTTAACTGGGCAGACGCAGATGGGACAAATTTAAACACAGAAGAAATTTCGGTTGCCAATTATACGGACAAAGATTTCATTGGCTATAATTTCGACACCAAAGAAATAGTTGATTTCCGCCCAGCAATGGACTCTTGGGACTTGGAGTTTGGAGAGAAAATGACTTGGGCAAAACAAAGCCCAGAATCAAACCCAGTGCCTTATCCTGTTGGAATGGTTCTCTCAAATTTCAATGGCGTAACTGCCGAGATTAATGACATTGCAGACCCTTCTACTTACGAAGAATTAGCTCCCGCAGATGATTATTTGAAATTGGCAAACGTAATCGGGCAGGATTGGAAGACTTTCACAGGTCAAGGCTACAGCTACGCCCAAGACAGAGTATATTATGCAAAATCAGATCTGGCCAGCAATGTCGCTTATAAGCTAATATTTACCAGCTATGATAGTGTAGCTTATAGTTTCACTAAGCAAAAAGTTACACTAAGCAAATAAGATGAATAAGAGGGTTTTATTTGTTATATTTCTTGTTATGTTTGCTGGTGTAGAGACATTTCCGCAAGCACAAACAAGATTATTAGAAATCACAGACGCACAGACGGGGCAAGTTCCAGTTTCTGCGTCTGTTTATTTTTATGAGATTGGCACAAATAAAAAAGAGTATAAAATACTCGCAAAAAATGGCAAGCTCGAAATTCCTTTTTCTGGCAAGATTGCTGTCAAAATCAGTCATATTGCATATTTCACAAAGCTCGACACAATTCCCTCTGGGGCGGATTTACACAAAATAGAGATTCAGCCAAGGGCTTATATGACCGATGAGATAGTATCCACTGGGCAAATTGCCCCACGTAGCAAGCAAAACTCAGTCTATAACGTAAAGCTCATCTCTGAAGACCTAATAAGGGCAAAAACTGCACCAACACTAAAGGATATGCTCTCGACTCAACTAAACATGAGAATAGAATCGGACGCAATTCTAGGTTCTTCGATAAGTGTCAATGGTGTGAGCGGGCAAAATATTAAAATTATGATTGATGGGATCCCTCTTGTTGGTCGTCAGAGTGGGAACATTGACTTGGATCAGATAGACATGGGCAATGTCGAAAGAATTGAAGTGATTGAAGGCTCGATGAGTGCTCTTTATGGCTCGAACGCATTGGGTGGAGTGATTAATGTTATCACCAAGAAAAAAGCCGAAGATGGTTTTTCCTACAGAGCCTCGACCTATGCCGAGTCGGTTGGTAAATATGACGCAAGTCTTGGAACATCTTACTCAAAAGAAGGATACAGAGTCCACCTCGACCTAGGAAGAAAATTCTTCTCCGGATGGGACGAAGACAAAAGCAAAAGAGATTTACTCTTCAATCCCAAAGAGCAATATTTCGCAGATTTAAAGTTAATGAAAAATATAAATGACATAGAATATTCCTTTAATTCTAAAATATTCTCAGAACTTGTGCTAAACCGTTTGGAGTATAAATTTGAGATGGATTCGCTGGAAAATGGACTCTATGATTATTATTCGCTAGATGAGTAATACCGGTCCATGAGACTGACCAACACTCTTAATATTCGTGGTGAGCCATCTAAAAACAGATTCATAGACATTAACCTATCCCAGCAAAGATACCAAAGAGATAGGTCTGTGTTTCTCAAAAACAGAAGCACTCTCAAAAGAACTCTGGGCAATATCCCTGGAGAAGAAAGCAAAAGCACATTCGACAATTACTTGCTCAGAGCAAATTATTCTCACGACGACGCTGCAGAATACCTTTCCTACGGAGTGGGCTTTGAGACCAACTACGACATAGCTCAAGGCGACAGGATTGACACAGAATCGCCAACTATATTAGATGTTGGAGTTTATACTTCGATCGAATACCGACCAGCAGAGCAACTCGTTCTCCAGCCCATGCTTCGCTACATTTATAATTCAAAATACAGTGCACCTCTTGTTCCGACATTGAATATGAAATATACTTTTGGCAGAAAGCTCACCCTTCGCACTGGGATCTCACGTGGATTTCGCGCTCCATCGCTCAAGGAACTTCATTTTTCTTTCATAGACAACAACCATTACATCGTCTCGGACGAAAACCTGCAAGCCGAAACATCATTCAATTCAAACCTAACACTTAGTTATTCTGCACAAAAAAAAGGAAATGTATTCCAAGCTGAGTTAAAGGGATTCTACAATAATATTTCAAATATGATAGAGAATGTCCCTTCAGAAGAAAGGATACAAGAAGTTATTGTCTATTATGTTCAAAACCGCAGCAGACATCTAAGTGCCGGTGCTGATGTCTCATTTTCATATTTCAGAGAAGAGGCAAGCCTTCGTTTGGGATTTTCATATATTGGAAAGACGAGTCCCTCAAGCGACACAGTTTTTTCTGGCGAGGGCAAAGTTGTTGAGCGAATTGAATCCTCGGTGAGTGAGTTATTTTTCTCGCCCGAATTCAGTCTGAACTTCCATTATTATTTCGATTATCCTGGGCTGGACTTCAATATATTTTACAAATTCACAGGCGAACAAGCTGGACTTTATATCCAAAATGGACAATTAACTAACAATTTAATTTCCTCCTACAATATGCTGGATGCTAGTTTTCAAAAGAAATTTTATGCGGGCAAATTATTGTTTTCTCTTGGTGCAAAGAATTTGCTCAATGTAAGAGACATTAAAATTGAAGGTAGTCTGGGATCTGCTGGACCTCACCTAGGAGGAGCGGGGAGCATACCACTTTCATGGGGGCGGTCTTTTTTCACATCTTTTAGAGTGGAGTTGTAGATGAATTCTTTTACAATTAAAATATTTATTCTATTCTTGCCGCTATTTTATTCTTGTATGGAAGAAGAAAGCCCTCTGAGTCCACACAAAAATGACAATAGATACTTACGCCTCGAACAAAGTATTTATGATTACGTCACATATTTCTCACTGGAATCGGAATCTGCTGTTATGATTTATCCTGCAAATTCGTGGGATTTAGCATTTTCTTGTTCACCCGATTCCCATTATGTCAAGCTCAGTGGAGGTCGTGGAGGATACGCAGGGACGAGCCGCTCATTCGACTTTGACACAATCAGATTTGCCCACTCGGACTCGCTTTGGATGGACAATCCCAGAGGCGAACTGGACTCGACTGCAATCGGTCGTTGGTGGGAACTTTCTCCCGGAGACGAGGGTCAGTCCGAAGTCTTTGTAATAAACAGGGGACGTACGCCAAGCGGTGGATTCTTGGGGAAATGGATTTTCCAGATTCTTGAAGCGAATGAAAAAGAATATAAAATAATATTTTCAGACTCTGCCCGAACCCAAATATTTAATAAAACAGTGCCAAAAGATCCAGACTATGATTTCGTACACCTTGATTTTTCACGCCCAGATGAAGTCTTAAATTATGAGCCAAAGAATGGAGATGGCAAAGGCTGGGATTTATATTTTGGACCGTTCAACAATTATGAATATTATGATGACAAGTCAATCCCGCCGATTCAGTACAGAGTGTGGGGCGTACTCACCAACCGGCCACGTGTGCAAACAGCATTAATTAGCGACACAGAATATTATCGGGTGACTTCTTCGCTAAGCCCTGAGCTGAGTTTAGCGTCCGAAGGAATTGGCATTACTTGGAAGAAATATTTTGACAACACGGCACGATACACAGTCTACCCAGAGAATATTTATTGGATAAGAGACAGAAATGGAATCGATTACAAGCTCCGCTTCCATGACTTTTACAAAAATGGAACTCTGAAAGGCTACCCAACATTTGAATACGAGAAATTGTAATCTGCTAAGGTGTCCAGAGATATTTACTCAAATCCACACGCATATCTCGAACTTCAACCCCTTCGCCAGAAAGTAAGTCTTGCATCTGAGTTGGCGTGGAAAAATGCCCAGCACCGGACAAGTCTCCATTTCGATTAACAACTCTGTGACATGGGTATTGATTATTATTCTTTTGCTTATTCAAAGCCCAAGCCACCATTCTTGCTCCAGACTTCACTCCACATTTTTCTGCAATTTTCCCATAAGTACAAACTTTGCCACTAGGTATTTGCTCGACTACATTTAGCACTTTTTGGAAAAAATTATTCTTCTCTTGTATTTTCATTTTATAAATTGCGACTATGACAGAATCCCAAAAATACAATCTTCCTAGGAAAGTTCAAGATTTATTTGGGAAGTTAAACGACCCACAGTTTCGGCTCCCTTCGATCCAATCACACATCAAGATGACACCGACAATCAGAGGAAAGTCCTTCAAGAACATGTCTCCTCCCAAGCATGCTAGGCAAAGTGCTGTTATGATACTTGTCATCGGCACGGGTGGGCAAAGCGATTTCGAGATTTTGTTTACATTGCGACATTCTCAAATGCGTTCACATTCTGGGCAGATTAGTTTCCCTGGAGGCAGACTTGATGGGGGCGAAACTCACACACAAGCAGCATTGAGAGAGACTCACGAAGAGGTCGGTGTTGCGGGCGACAGCATTAAGATCATTGGTCAGATTTCTCCAATTTACATTCCCCCATCCAAGTCAATTCTTCATCCCATTGTTGGGTACACCTCTGAGTTAAACGAGCTTATTCTTTCCGAATCAGAGGTTGCAGAAGCCTTCACGGTCAAGATTTCGGATCTTCAGAACCCAGAGAAAAGAAAACGCAAGCCTTGGGATTTTTCTGGTGGAATAAGAGCCGATGTCCCCTATTTTGACGTACATCAGAGTGTCCCTCTTTGGGGAGCTACCGCAATAATTCTTTCTGAGTTTCTGGATATTTTGGATGATTGTTAAATCTCTTAGCGAATCTTAAATGTTTCAGCCCGTACAATATTTCTTAATGATTTGAAGAGATTCCACAGCATAATTGCATTGAACTTTTGTGGATTTATAATTATTATACCGTGCCGTCCAACAAAGGTCGAGTAATTTTTTAAACCGCCTGGAACTGTCTTTTGCACAATTTTGCTTAACAAGTTCTTTTAGAATTTTATGGTTTGTGTTCTCGCCAATAGAACTGCAGAAAGTAGAATAATCTATAGCATGATTTCTACTTTTATAATATTTCACATGACCAGGGAAGAGTTTATATCGAAAGAAATGATTTGCAGAATAGTAGGCGGTGGTAATAACCCAATCATTAAATTTACTTGCAGAGAACAAATGCAGGCAAGCACCTTCATTGTGAAGAGCATGATCCAACCTTTCTTGGCTTCTACCCATCATTTCTCTTGATTTTATAGCCATCGCTATAAACAGAATTTTCATTGAAGTTGTCAGTTTTAGGCATAATGATGAAGGAATGATTTATGCCAATGTGAGCATCCTCTAATACTTCACTCAAATCATAAACCGAGTCGAACTTTTCGCTAAGCCAATCTTTTTCATCTACCAATATAAGAGAAGTGATTGTTTTTAGATCATCCATTTTCAGGTAAATTGAAAAACATTTAAAATTATTATCACCAATGAATTTAAAAAGTTTTTCTGAATTTTCAATTGCTTTTTCAAAACTACTCTGCACTTCATTCAAAATTTTATCACGTTCTGCGTCCAATACCTTATTAGTAATTTCATCTAACTTACCTTCAAGGATATTTTCTGCAAGTCCTTCAATCGTAGATTTAAAGGAAGCCCATGCTTCTTTTTTCCCAAGACTATGTGCCTCAATTAAAGCATCGGCTGTAAAAACATGCTCGTCAGTTATTTTCGGTGATGATTCTTTTTCGAATACTTTATATAATTGCTCTGTTTCCATCTTTCAAATTAAATAAAACTTTGCTATTAAAAAAATCTGTTATAATTTAGCCACTTATAAACTCCCTCTTAGCGAATCTTAAATGTTGCCATTGTGATAATGGCCAACAAAACGGCAACGATATAGAAACGAGTGACAATCTTGGGTTCTGCCAACCCAATCTTTTCGAAATGGTGGTGAATCGGTGCCACTCTGAAGACCCTCCGTCCCTTGCCGTATTTCTTTCTGGTATAACGAAAATAAGCCACTTGAATGACAACCGACATCATCTCAACAAGAAAAACTCCACCAACTATTGGCAATAGGAATTCCTTTTTGATAAGAATTGCAAGCGCGCCAAGTGCACCACCCAGTGCAAGTGAGCCAGTATCACCCATAAAAACTTGAGCCGGGTGAGAGTTATACCACAGAAAACCAAGCACCGCACCAATTAGTGCCGCAAGAAAGATTACCAGTTCTCCAGAGTTTTCCAGATACATAATGTTTAGATAATCGGAGTAAATTGTATTTCCAGTCATGTATGCAATGAGTGCCAGTGCGAGTGCTGAGATGCCAACTGTCCCGATT
>JAJRPT010000089.1 GCA_024280675.1 Bacteroidota bacterium | reverse complement strand
TAGATAACTGAATTATTTAATCAACAAATAAGGAATAACTGAGTGGAAAAATACGAAGAACTAGTGGCGTTGGTTGAAACTTTCCAAAAAGATTTTGAAAAGTTTTACGGCAAAGGAAACAAAACGGCTGGAATTAGATTGAGAAAGCACATGCAAACTCTCAGGACTTTTGGCAAAGACGTTCGTGATGATGTCCAGGCTGTGAAAAAAGAGAGCTAAGGGGAAGCCATTTTTTTCTGTCGCAGACCAATTATTAAACCAATCTAATTTTATTAGGTTGGTTTTTTTGATTTGTTCAAACTCTAAGATCAGATTGTTTGTAGAAATATCCATCCCAAAAAGCACGGAGTACAGTTTTCCTGTCGCTTAGTTTTGAAGTACGGAAGAACCATTTGCAAAGATAAATCCACGGTCGAATTATTCTCACAGAAAGTGAACCATGCAAGACATCTTGAGCCATTTGATTGCGAATAATATAATACAGCTTCCAATCAAATGTGTTTAGTGAGTCGGGTGCTTCGAGCTTTCTGTCCATCTTGGCATCGGTATTTATAAATATCTCAGCCCCAGCCCTCTTTGCCCGAATCATAAATTCTGTATCATCGCCGTAGATGAAGAAATCTTTGTCTGGCAAGCCAATACTTTCAATCACTGAGCGGTGGATGAGTGGACCCTCGAATGTAGTCCCGTCGGCGGGTATCATTTTTTTGCTAAGATCTGCTTCGGAGAGGATTCTTGTCCAATACCCTTTGAATGGATTTGTGAGATTAATCTCGAGTGTGTCATTGATAAAAACATTGCCACTCGGAGTGTGCCTGAGTGGGTTGTAAATATTGCCATCTTTGGCACTTGCAAGCAGGGTTTCGAGACAATCTCTGCGTGGCACGACATCGTCATCCATTCCCCAAATCCAGTCGTATCCTTTATTGTAAGCGGTTTTGTAGGCAGTGTATTGCCCGCCAGACGAACCAAGATTTGCCTGAGTGATGACGGTGATGTTCTTTTGAGATCCAAGCCAATCGCCTGTGCCATCGGTACTGGAATTATTTACCACTATAATCTCATCGGGTTTGTGGCTCTGATTTTTGAGTGCTAGAATAATTTCTTTTAAAAACTCTAATCGGTTGAAGCTCACAAGGACTGCTGCAACTTTTGCTTTTCTTTCCATTCTTTCTTTGCTTTTTTTACTGAATCTCTTGCTAGTCTATATTCTTTGACAAAGGCAATATGCCCAGAGTGCCGGCGTGCAAAATTATGTCGCCCAGATCCGTCACCAAGGGAAACCATGAACAAATAATCATGTGCCTCTGGATTGAGTGCTGCACCGATTGCCCCAGCACCGGGGCAGTTTATCGGACCAGGTGGCAAGCCTGCGTAGACATAGGTATTGTACGGGTGATCTTTTTCTAAATCTTTGAAAAGGACTCTTCGTTTTTCTCCCAACATGAATTGAACGGTTGGGTCGGCTTGGAGGAGCATTCCAATTTTTAATCTATTATGATACAGTCCGCTCACCCTTCTTGCCTCTGATTTGAGCGGGGTTTCAGCCTCGATTATCGAAGCAAGCGTCAGTGCTTGGTGGATAGTAAAGTCTAGCTTTTCGAGTTGAGCAAGCCTTTCTTCTGTCCAAAAAACCTTTGCCTGATTGAGTAATATATCAATTACATTTTCTGGGGTTTCATAAATATAAAACTCATAAGTCTCTGGCATAAGATAGCCAAGAAGTGAACCGTGCGGGATATTCCTAGCCTTCAAAAGCGAATCTGAACGAAAAAAACTGCTCACCTTCGAGGTATCTGTTTGTACTTTGTTATGCAGCTCAGGAAGAAAATCCTCGAGAGAAATCCCCTCTGGGAAAGTCACTCGAACACTCATCACTCTACCACCGGTGAACAATGTCTTTATTATCTGGAAATTAGATATTGTGTCGGCAAATTCATAATACCCAGCAAAAATAGTCTCGCCAGAATATTCTGAATAATATTTTATGGCGTTTTTAAAGAACCACTCGGGTTTGAGCAGTCCCTTTTCATTAAACATTTTTACAATTAGGCCGATTGAAGAGCCGTTTGGGATTTCCACTCTAAGTGTGTCGCTGCCGATAATCTTTGGCGAATATACGACATCCTCAGCCCACTTGTATGAGAAAAAGAAAAGCGAGCCAATCACAAGCAGGAAAATAATTATGTATTTGAGAAGTTTGAACATCTGCAAATTTAACTAAATTATTATTGACCTCACCTCAGGTAAAATTTACCTCAGTCATAGGAGCGAATAATCCCAGAAAGTGAGCCAAGCAATGTCACCGAATCAATATTTAAATTAAATTTCAGCTTAGGATAGCGTTTCTCCGAGGCAAGGAGGACAAAAGAACTATCTCCTGACCACTCGATTTTCCTAAGAATCAACTCGTCATTAAAGATTGCAAGAGCAAAACTCTTGTTTTTAGGCCTCTGAGTTTGTTTTATTATTGCCAAATCCAAAGACAGTATCCCGTCTTTTTTGAGAGAATTGTCTTCAACCTTTGCTATAAAATATTCGTCATTGGCCCCAAGCAAGTTCTTGTCTACAAGCATTTTCTCTTTGGAATTCATAAAGATTGAAAAGGGATTTCCACCAGAGGGTTTTGATGCGATTATCAATTCTTTCATGTTTGTGGAGTTATTATCGCTCATTTTCGCTTCCTTATTTTCACCATCAAGTGTCAGGATTATCGAACGGCTTTGCCCTTTCTTGGCTCTTTTGATATGTCCTTTTCGCACTAAGATTACCAGGAAATCACTCACTGCTTTGGGCGAGCGGTAAGCAAAATGATGTTGAATCTCGGCTATCGAGGGCGAGGTTTTATTGCTTTCAATATATTTTTTGATGAATGAAAGGACTTTGCTTTGTTTTTTGGTGAGTGCTTGCTTGCTTGTGGACATTTTATAATTCTTTGTAATGTATAGACTTAGCGAATATACTGAATTTACTATATATATGTATAGTTTGTTTAAAAGTTGTAACTTTAGATGAATGATTTAGTGTAAAAAAATATCAAACAAAAGTATAACGCTTATTATAATATTTGAAAGGTAGATAGTCAGGGCATTTCAGCCTTTTCTTTTTTCCTTAAAAAAATATGAATTATTATTACTGGCTTCCCCTCCACAAATTCTTTAATTGCTTTTGGTTGGTGGGACAAAGTGGGAAATATCATTATTGTCAAGACTGCTAACAAAAAACGATAGTTCAATAAATTGATAAAAGCAATGGCATTTTTCAAAGGACAAGAAACTTATTCGGTAGACGACAAAGGTCGTGTGAGTATCCCTGCGAAAATGCGTAAGGTGATTTCCCCAGAAGCAAATGATACATTTGTTTTTACTCGTGGAAGTGATTCTTGTGTGATTGCATACCCATTGGACGAATGGCAAAAGCACGAAGAGAAATTCAAAGACTTAAATAAGTACGATAAAAAGAATATATTCTTTTTGAGAATGATTTTAAAATGGAGTGAAGAGGTTTCTCTTGACAAACAATCTAGGGTAATGATTCCCAAAAAACATCTTAAACTTGCTGGAATTTCTTCCAAGGTCACCATTATCGGGATGGTCGATCACATCGAATTTTGGGAACCTTCGGCTTGCGAGAAGTATTTTAGCGAACAGGATGAAAGTTTTGAGATGGTGAGTGAGAAAGTAATGAATATTTGACAGGAAAAAATTGGCAGCGCGTGATGGAAAAAATAAAAAAAGCAGACACTTATCACACGCCTGTATTATTTGAGGAAGTAATTGATTTTTTGATAAGTGATCTGGATGGTTTCTACATTGATGGAACTCTAGGTGGCGGTGGTCATTCGGCAGGGATTCTGCAAAAGCTTGGGAAGTGGGGACATCTCATGGCTTTTGATAAAGACCCCGATGCAATTTTGCAATGCAAAAAACGATTTGCAAAAGAACTCGAAAAAACCATGCCAAGAATTGAAATCCGCAATGAAGGATTTGAAAAGGCAGGCAGCATAAAGAGTGCCAAAAACAAACGCCTAAACGGCATTTTGCTTGATTTAGGCGTTTCGTCTTGGCAACTTGATTCCAAGCAGCGTGGAATATCTTATCGTTTTGATTCCAATCTGGATATGCGGTTTTCTGGATTTGGCAAGTCGGCACGTGATTTGTTGCATGAGTCAAGTGAGGACGGGCTTGTGCAAATTTTTAGAAACTTTGGCGAAGAGCCATTCGCTCGCCCTATCGTGCGGGCTTTGATCAAGCGACGAAGCTTCCAACTCGAGAGAACTTCCGATATTGTGGCTGCGACAGAATCGGTCGTACCTTCACACTTGCTGAAAAAATCACTCTCTCGTATTTTCCAGTCCATCCGCATTGCAGTCAATGATGAGTTGAATGTGCTAAATGATACTCTAAAAAATGTATTGCCAAATTTAGCCCCAGGTGGTCGTTGTGTTGTGATTTCCTATCACTCGCTCGAAGATAGGATCACCAAGAATATTTTCAAGGAATTTGCCCCAAGTCCCAAACATAAAAATAAATATGCAAAGAATAGTCAAATTCCAGATTACAGTATATTGACAAAGAAGCCGGTACTGCCAAGCAAGAATGAAATTGAGTCCAATCCCAGAGCTAGGTCGGCTAAACTTAGGGTGATACAAAAGAATATATTATAACAAACAGCTCTTTGATTATTCTTTTTTGACTGACCATCACCCAGCTTGAGGGCAAAAACTGTAGTTCTGCCATCGGAATGTTTTAGGAAGTGATGGCTTCCTTTTATTCTCATAATTTCAAATCCATGCTTTTGAATAATAGTGAGCAACTCTTTCCCACTAAATATTTTTTTATTAGCCAACTTCCAAGCTCACTTTTTGAATCCCAATAAATTCATTAGGGTTATAATCAGTTTCAACTTCCAAGCAAAGCTCGATGACTTCTTTGATTCGACTCATTAGCTGGTCATAGGTTTTTGCTTGGCAATAACAAGAACGAAGAGATGGTACTTCTGCTATCAGCATCCCATCTTCATCTTTTTCTATAATAACTTGGAAATCTCTGAGCATCTTTTTGCCAAAATAAATTTAAAGTTATCGGAACGGAATTAAAAGAAATATATTTTATTCAAGCTCTTTGTGGAGGTCATTATTTTTATCATCCTTTGGAGTTCTATCCCATTGACCCTGCGACTTCAAAAAAAAGTTGAATTAACAGCAACTTGAAGCAGATTGAACTGTAAGGTTCAAACCAGTAGAGTTATTATTTTTCTTTGACTGACCATCACCCGGCTTGAGGGCAAAAACTGTAATACTGAAAATTCCAACATCGCCTTCTTTGAACTCATTCATCTCTTCGGGATTTAAATATTTATCTAAAATATCGTCTGGGATAGTTATCACTTTTTCTTTTTGAATCAAAATATCTTTAAAGCCAGCACTCTTAATATAATTTAAGTAATCATCTTTTTGGATTGCACCAGAGACACACCCGGCATACATTTGGGTATCTTCGAGAAGTGGTCTAGGTAAATCACCAACAAGCACAATGTCGGATATGGAAAAATGCCCGCCTGGTTTTAATACTCGGAAAATCTCAGAGATTACCTTCTGCTTATTCGGGACAAGATTCAGCACACAATTGCTCACGATGACATCGGCAATAGAGTCTGAGATGGGCATCTTTTCAATGTCACCTTGGCGAAATTCTACATTGTTAAATCCCAATCTCTCTGCATTTTCCCTTGCCTTCTGCACCATCTCCTCGGTGAAGTCAATGCCAATCACCTTTCCACTTGCCCTTGTTTCATGGCGGGCAATAAAGCAATCATTTCCCGCACCTGAGCCAAGATCGACAACTGTATCGCCTTC
>JAJRPT010000088.1 GCA_024280675.1 Bacteroidota bacterium | reverse complement strand
CCAATGTACAGGCCGTCTGGCTCAAACGGAATTGGTAGGGTCAATGTAATAAGAATCCATCCTCATGATTCCAAAATACTGTTTGCGGCAACGGCTGGTGGTGGTGCTTGGAAGAGTACAAATCATGGGAATAGTTGGGAGTTATTGCCAACGACTGATATTCTTGCTGCTGGAATTTCCGATATTGCAATTTCCCCATCGAACCCGAATGTGATGTATCTGGCAACTGGGGATGCCAACACAGTGCTCAATAGTGCGGATTATTTTTCTATTGGCTTGCTCAAATCGACAAATGGTGGTAATAGTTGGAATCTGACCAACCTCTATTATGAGATTGATAAAATGCGTATGATTTCCTCCATTGCACTTCACCCCGAAGATGAAAATAAGTTGATAGTTGCCACAAGCTCTGGAATGCTGAAATCGACTGACGGTGGGTTGAGTTGGGAAACTAATACTGACACAAGGCTTGCGTTCAAAGATGTGGACATGAAATCAGGCGACCCAAATACATTGATTGCTTCGACAATAGATGGCAATGGTAATGCTAGAATTTATCATTCAACAGATTTCGGAGATAATTGGGAATTGGCGAAGAGTCTTTCGGCTTGTGTTCGAATAGAATTGGATGTCTCAAAATCTAATCCAAATATAATGTATGCGGTTGCCTCTCAAACTAGACCATTTTCCTTTCACTCTTTTCTCCAGTCAAGCGACGGGGGGGCAAGCTGGGAAACTATAGCCGATGCTGCAAATAATAAAAATCTTCTGGGAAGGTACCAAGACGGTAGAACGCTCGAAGATGGATATTCTTTTCCCGATCAGGGCTTCTTTGATTTGTGCTTGGCAGTTAATCCAACAAACTCTAGCGAAATATATGTGGGAGGAGTTTATACTTTTAACACAAATAATTCTGGTAATAGCTGGGATTGGCACACAATGGGACACGACTCTCATGCCGATCAGCATTATCTTGAGTATACAGAAAATGGTGATACCTTGTACATGGCAAATGATGGAGGGCTTTACAGGGTTGTACTTTCTGTTGGAGTTCCAGAATTTATGAGCAACAATATGAATATTTCTCAATTCTACCGCTCAAGTGTTTCCGAGCAAGATGATAGAGTGAAAATCATGGGTTCGCAAGACAATGGTACTTTTTTTCAAGATAATGATTCTTGGCGAAGGGTCTTGGGTGCCGATGGGATGGATTGTGCAATTAACCCAAGTGATGACAATTATATTTTTGCCTCAATTTATTACGGAAATGTGAGGCTTTCGGCCAACAAGGGGAAGAATTTCATCCCTGTGATGTCGGAGAGTGTTTCGGGCGAAAAAGGTGCGTGGGTATCTCCTATTGCAATTTCTAAATCCAGTCCGAACATTGCCTACATTGGCTTGGATAATGTCTGGCGAAGCAGTAGCTATGGCATTCAAGGTTCATGGTCTAGGGTGACTAACTTTACTACGAATATGGATTTTGATTATATTTCAGTAGCACCATCTGACCATAATTATGTTTATGCAGGAGTGGGTGGTGCTATTTATTATACCAAAGATAATTGGGCTTCCTATGATAAAATAACTGGAACCACAGGCTCTGTTTCCCGCATTGCAGTCGATCCAAACAATCCAGAAAGAATCTTTGTCTCTAAGTACGGCTATTCGAGATCGAATAAAGTTTGGATGTGGGAGGATGGTGAGTGGACTAATTTGACTGGGAATCTACCAAATGCTTCCGTCCGTTGTATAGTTTACCAAAAAGATTCACCCGACAGGATTTATATTGGAAATGATTTAGGAGTTTATTATTCTGATTATAATTCTGGATATTGGCAGAGGTATGGGACAGATTTGCCTTATGTAATGGTAGACGATTTGGATATTCAGGAGTCTTCTGGGAAACTGTACGCCTCGACTTATGGACGAGGACTCTGGGAGGTTGAGCTTGTTGATTGCAACGAAGATGAGATAGAAATACAAGCAAAATCAGACTTAATGTTTTGCTCTTCAGACAGTACGGAAATCTCTGTTGTAAACCCTGAGAATGGAGTAGAATATATTTGGAGCGATGGGCAAGTGGGAAATTCTATCTTTGTTAAAAGTGAGGGAGTAATTTCAGTAAGAACAGAAATAAATGAGTATTGCTCAGGGAAATCAACCATGCTTAAAACAGAATATTCACCAAAGCCTAATTCAAGTTTCACATCTTCGTCAGGCGACACAATTTGTGTGGGCGATTCGACAAGGCTTAGAACTTCCTTTGGATTAAAGAATTTTGAGTGGGAAGACGGTTCGGCAGAAAATAGCCGTTGGGTGAGTGAACCAGGTATTTATACTCTTACCGCCACAAATGAATATGGGTGTGTTTCCAGCTCAGAATTTGAATTGTTTTTGGGGGATGCAGACAATCCAGTAATTGTTTTAAATGACAGTGTTCTTTCGACTGAGGCTCTAGCTAATAAATATCAGTGGTATTTGAACGATGAGAAAATTGTTGGAGCAAACTCAAAATCATTTAGCCCCAAAGAAAGTGGTCTGTACTCACTCGAAACAACTCATTTTAAGTCTTGCAAGAAAATGTCGAACGTGATAGATTACTATTTTAAATCTCTGGTGGACAAAGTTTCTTCAAATCTTCATATTTCACCAAATCCTTCAAGCGGAGTGTTCAGTATATATTTCTCTGACAATACTCTTTTCACTAGGATTGAAATCTTTACATCTGAGGGGAAACTATTAAACTCCTATGATTTGAAAGGTGGAAGTAGTAATTTTGAGATTGATATGAAAAATGAAGCAAATGGAATGTATTTGCTTGTCATCGAGAGCGGGGTTGGAATTATCTCTAAGAAAATATTTTTAAATAAATAAAAAATAAATGATAGCATTCATCAGCGGGAAAATACTTTTTAAGGAAATAGCCACCGTTGTGGTCGATTGTGGTGGTGTTGGTTATGAACTAAATGTTACCGCTAAAACCAATGGGAAATTGCCAAAGGTGGGCGAAGATGTTTCACTCTTGGTGTTGCTTGTGGCAAGAGAAGATTCGCTCACTTTGTACGGCTTTTTGGAAGTGGGCGAGAGGAAAGCTTTTGAGATATTGACTTCTGTTTCTGGGATTGGTCACAGGAAATCTCAAGCCATACTCTCCGGGGTTGAGCCGTGGGAATTACGTGATTTGATTCTGGGCGAGAGTGTCCATGGACTCTCTAAACTGCCGGGAATTGGCAAGAAGACAGCAGAAAGAATCATACTTGAGCTAAAAGAAAAAGTTATGGGCATTGTTGGTGGGGGAGAAGGGAAAAATAAGAGCGCAAACCCAGTCACTAAAGAAGCTGAAATGGCACTGGCTACACTTGGTTATTCAAGCACTTTGGCACAAAAA
Source organism: Bacteroidota bacterium (assembly GCA_024280675.1). Classification (GTDB taxonomy): domain Bacteria; phylum Bacteroidota; class Ignavibacteria; order Kapaibacteriales; family UBA2268; genus JAJRPT01. The sequence continues at coordinate 2,096 of JAJRPT010000088.1, read as the reverse complement.
TCTGTTGCTCTGGCAAGCAAAGAATTGGGTGCTGACTCAGGGGTTGAGGAACTGATTCGACTAGCTTTAAAAATTGTGGTGAAATAGGAGCTTTCATTGAAAATAAAAGAGTATGCCATTGATTAAACCAAACTTTCTTTCAACTTTTTCTGGGGAGAAATATTCCGTCATCGAAGCTAATTGATTCTTCCGAAAGCTGAACCCATAATACGGGAAAATCAATAGCCATTTTTACTTTATGAACTATTTGGGACAAATGATTTTAAGGTTTTTTTTATAATTCATAAGTATGAGTTAATTTGCATTTTATAAAATGACAATATAATCAAAGAGAAAATGGCATACGATCCGTCACTAATCGAACCAAAATGGCAGGCTCATTGGGCTTCTGAGAATACTTTTAAGACTAAAGACCCAACAGAATTAACTGAGCTTGAAAGAAATGATCCCGTAAAAGGGGGCAAAGAGAAATATTATATACTAGATATGTTCCCCTATCCCTCAGGTGCGGGACTTCATATCGGTCATCCTGAAGGATACACCGCAACCGATATTCTTGGGCGATATAAATTAATGAAAGGTTTCAATGTCCTTCATCCAATTGGATTCGACGCATTTGGCTTGCCGACCGAACGTTACTCGATGAAAACTGGAATCCATCCACGAATTGCAACCGAAAAAAATATCAAGACTTTCACCCGCCAACTCAAGATGCTTGGCTTTGGCTATGACTGGGATAGAGTAATCAATACAACTGACCCATCTTATGTAAAATGGACTCAGTGGATGTTTTTGTTGATTTATAATTCATGGTACGACCACAATTTGCAAAAAGCTCGCCCAATCTCTGAACTCCCAATTCCAGAACACTTAGAACATCCAATCGACATTGAGAAATATCAAGACACGCGCCGTATGGCATACATTGCCCACATGCCGGTGAATTGGTGCGAAGAGCTGGGAACTGTTTTGGCAAACGAGGAAGTGGAAGAATGGAAGGAAAAAGGCTACACAGTCGAACGAAAACCGATGCGTCAATGGATGCTCAAGATTACCGAGTATTCTGACAGATTGTTGGAGAATCTAGACCTTGTGGATTGGCCACGTTCGACAAAAGATATGCAAAGGCATTGGATCGGGAAATCAGTCGGTGCCGAAGTCTATTTTGGTGTGAAGGGCTTCAGCGAAAAGATTGAAGTGTTCACCACACGTCCAGATACAATTTTTGGTGCGACATACATGGTTCTCGCCCCAGAACACGAGCTTGTGGACAAAATCGCAAGTGCAAATAAAATTGACGAAATAAAAAAATACAGAGAACAGGCTGCCTTAAAATCTGACTTAGAAAGGGGCGAATTAAATAAAGATAAGACCGGCATTTTCGTTGGTGCAAGTGCAATTAACCCAGCTTCTGGCGAGGAGATTCCGATACTCATTGCCGATTATGTTTTGGCTGGATATGGAAGTGGGGCAATCATGGCAGTTCCAGCCCACGACGCTCGTGATCATGAATTTGCACGCAAGCTAAATTTGCAAATTAAACAAGTTGTTGCTCCAAAAGACAACTCAGATTGGGACGTGCAAAAAGAAGTTTTTGTTGAAAATGGCACTGGTGTCAATTCAGAAAATTCTAAAATATCTTGGAACGGACAAAGAACAAAAGATGCTAAAAAGACTGCTATCAACTGGCTAGAAAAATCTGGAACTGGTCGAGCAAAAGTGCAATTCAGATTGCGAGATTGGCTCTTTTCTCGCCAAAGGTATTGGGGCGAACCAATCCCGATAATCCACTTTGATGACGGTGGAAGACGCTCGCTCGACCTTGATGAATTGCCACTCCGCTTGCCAGATGTCAAAGATTATAAACCAGCCGGAACGGGCGAATCACCACTTGCAACTGTGGACAAATGGATGAATTATTACGACAAGAAGACCGGCAAACATGGATCACTCGAGACCAACACAATGCCACAATGGGCGGGATCATGTTGGTATTATTTGCGTTATATCGATCCGAACAATGATGATGTTTTTGTGAGCAAGGACAAGGAAAGATATTGGATGGGCGGGCAAAAAGATAAAGGCGGGATTGATCT
>JAJRPT010000087.1 GCA_024280675.1 Bacteroidota bacterium | reverse complement strand
GATGCAATAGCTATATTCGATGAATACAAAATTCCAATGCCGCCAAATAATCTAAGTGATGACCAAGTCCGAACGATTATTGCATACATAGATGCAAAAAGTGCGTCAAGCGGAAGCCAAGAAGCGGTTGCCGAGGTAGTATTCACCCAAGACCAAATTTCTGCTGGTGAGCGTCTTTTCTCTGGAGAAGACAGATTCGAAGCAGGCGGTGCCAACTGTATTTCATGTCACAATGTAAATTATGACGCAATATTCTCAGGTGGTACTCTGGCAAAAGATCTTACCGAAGCTAATACCAGAATCACAACGGCTGGTGTGAGGTCAATAATCGCCACACCTCCTTTCCCTTCCATGAAGCAGGCTTATGACGATCATAAACTCACCGACGCAGAAGTCGAAAGCCTCACAGCGTTCCTCTTTCACGTAGATGCTGAAAAAGAAAACAACAGTGGCTCGAATGCGCAAATGACATTATTGTTGGGTGGTGTGGGTGGCTTTGTTTTCATCATGCTCTTGCTTGGTGCAATGAGAATGAAAGTAAAAGGCAAAAGCGTTAACCATGAAATATACGAAAGACAAATAAAATCAATATAAATAATTTAGAAAGGCGAATAATATGAGTTGGATTGAAGATTTAATCGCTCCCAAAACAAGACAGTGGGAAGAGTTCTATAGAAATCGTTTTCAGCACGATACGGTCGCAAGATCAACGCACGGTGTAAACTGTACAGGAGGTTGTTCTTGGGAAATATTTGTAAAAGAGGGAATTGTTGTGTGGGAGACTCAGCAATTAGATTATCCTTTGCTTGAAGACTCGCTCCCACCTTACGAGCCACGTGGCTGTCAGAGGGGAATTTCTTTCTCTTGGTATCTTTACAGCCCTCTTCGCATCAAATATCCTTTGGTTCGTGGAAAGCTAATTGATTCTTGGAGGGAAGAAAGACGCAAGACCGAGAACCCTATCGAGGCGTGGGAGAATCTCCAAAATAATATAGAAAAAAGAAAAGCATATCAATGGGCAAGAGGCAAAGGTGGATTCCGCCGTGCATCTTGGGATGAATTGCTTGAACTAATTGCGGCATCTAATATATATACTGCAAAGAAATGGGGTCCAGACCGTGTCATTGGCTTCTCGCCAATTCCTGCGATGTCGATGATAAGTTACGCGTCTGGGGCTAGGTTTCTTCAGCTTCTGGGTGGGATATGCCTTAGTTTCTATGATTGGTATTGCGATTTGCCAAATGCTTCTCCAGAAATTTGGGGTGAGCAAACCGATGTTGCAGAGTCGGCCGATTGGTACAACTCCAAATTCATCGCAGTGATGGGTGCTAACTTGGGCATGACCCGTACACCTGATGTTCACTTCTTCTCCGAGGCTCGTCATAATGGCACAAAGGCTGTAGTATTTGCACCAGACTTTAATATGGTTGCAAAGTTTGCAGACCAATGGGTGCCACTTCACGCAGGGTCTGACGGAGCTTTTTGGATGTCGGTCACTCATGTAATATTAAAAGAATTCCATGTCGATAAGCAAACACCTTATTTCATTGAATATGCAAAGAGATATACAGATTCTCCATTCTTAGTTGAGTTAAAAGAAGAGAACGGTGTCTACAGAGCCGACCACCTTCTTCGTGCTAGCAAAATAGAAAAATACAAAGATTCAGAACATGGAGAATGGAAATTCCTTAAAATCGATAAAAACACTGGAGATCTTGTAATTCCAAAAGGTGGAATGGGTTCACGTTATGCAAAAGAACCTGGCAACTGGAATTTGAAATACGAGAATGAATATGATAACACTGAGTACGATCCATTTTTAACATTGCTTGACAATAGCGATGATGTTGTCCAGGTTGAGTTCATCGACTATGGATTGGACACGCATGCAAAACGTGGCGTACCGGTAAAAATGGTTCAAACAAGTGATGGCAAAAAAGTTGCAGTCGCTACAGTTTATGATTTGACCATGGGACAATATGGTGTCGGTCGTGGATTGCCAGGGGATTATCCAGAGAATTACAACGACAAGCATGTTGCCTACACTCCTACATGGCAAGAAATATTCACTGGAGTTGATGCCAAGACTGTGCTTCAATTTGCAAGAGAATGGGCATCGACTGCCGAAGCTACCGAAGGAAAGTGCTCGATTATAATTGGTGCGGGCATCAATCACTGGTATCATGCCAATTTAATGTACCGTTCTGGTATTATGGCACTTATGCTCACAGGCTGTGTTGGTAAAAATGGCGGTGGTCTCAACCACTATGTTGGACAGGAAAAACTTGCTCCAGGCGAGTCTTGGGGAGCAATTGCTTTTGCCAAAGACTGGGTAAATGCCGTTCGTTTGCAACAAGCTCCAATCTGGCATTATATTAACACTTGCCAGTACCGATATGATGGCAAATCCCATGATTACAACCTCACGCCTGAAAATGAACTAACTAACATGCACACAGCAGACATGATATTCAAATCGGTGAGAAATGGTTGGATGCCATTCTATCCTCAGTTCAACGAAAACTCACTTTCACTTTGCCAAGAGGCAATCGATAAGGGTGCAAAAAATGATGATGACATTAAAAAATATGTTCTTGAGAAACTAAAATCAAAAGAGCTTAAATATTCTGTAAGCGATCCAGATGCCGAAGAAAACTACCCACGTGTGTGGTATATCTGGCGTGGAAACGCAATCATGGGATCGATGAAAGGTCACGAGTACGCACTCGACCACTATTTGGGAACTCACAACAATAAAATTGCCGATGATAGCAAGGTTGAGAAAACAGAAGAAGTTGTCTGGCATGATGTCGCACCGAAAGGAAAAATGGATTTAGTTATTGATTTGAATTTCCGTATGGATTCATCAGCACTTTATTCTGACATTGTTCTTCCTGCTGCCTCATGGTATGAAAAAGATGACTTGAACTCAACCGATATGCACTCGTTCATCCATCCACTTTCTGCTGCCATTGCACCGGTTTGGGAATCCAAAACCGACTGGGATATTTTCAAGCAAATTGCAAAGGCAACTCAAGAATTGGCTGTAAAATTCTTTAATAAGCCAATCAAAGATATAATTTCTACTCCTTTGGCACATGACACAGTTGCCGAGATTGCTCAACCTGTGATAAAAGACTGGTACAAAGGTGAGGTCGAGGCAATACCGGGCAAAACAATGCATGGTCTTGTAGTAGTCGATCGTGATTATACTCAGCTCTATAATCGTTACATTGCCCTTGGTGAGAATGTTAAAACCAAAGGCCTCGGAGCCCATGGCAATCACTACTTCTGCGAAGAAGAGTATCAGGAAATGATTGATTCCAATCACTTCCCAGTCACAAAAATTGATAGCAAGGTTTATCCATCTCTGGAAGCCGATGTTTCTGTTTGCAATGCTATTATGCACCTTTCAACGCTAACGAACGGCAAGCTCACAGTAAGAGCATACAAAAATATGGAAAAGAAAACCGGTCTTTCGCTCGTTGATTTGGCTCAAGGAGTTGAAGATAATAGAATAACTCACGCCGATCTTCAAGCTCAGCCGAAAAGATATAACTCCACTCCGGTTTGGTCTGGACTTATGAATCACGGGCGAGCATATTCGGCATTTACTTATAATGTAGACCGTCTTGTTCCTTGGAGAACACTCACCGGTCGTCAGCATTTGTACCTAGACCACGAAATGTACATTAAATTTGGTGAACATCTTGCCACATACAAACCATCACCAAAATGGCAAGTTTATGGAGATTTGAAAGAAACGCTGAAAGACGGTGGCAAAAATGCAAGAATCCTAAATGTACTCACTCCGCATGGTAAATGGCACATTCACTCAACCTTTGGTGACAATCTCAGAATGCTAACTCTTTCTCGTGGTGGAGAACCATGTTGGATGAGCGAAGAAGATGCCGAAGAGCTAGGAATCAAAGACAACGATTTTGTTGAAGTGTACAATGACCACGGGGTTTATTGCACAAGAGCAAATGTGAGTTCTAGGATTCCAAAAGGAGTTTGCATTGTCTATCACGTTCCAGAAAGAACTGTAAACATTCCAAAATCGCAAGTCAGAGGCAACAAACGTGCTGGAGGGCATAACTCATTTACCAGAGTTCACCTAAAGCCAAACTATCTGGCGGGTGGTTACGGACAATTTACATACCACTTCAATTATTGGGGACCAACGGCTGTAAACCGTGACACCCATGTAATTGTGAAGAAAATGGACAAAGTAGTTTACTAGAACGAATAATTAAAAAATTAAAAATAAACAAAGTTTAAAAGGTTTTATTATGGATATCAAATCGCAAATATCAATGGTC
>JAJRPT010000086.1 GCA_024280675.1 Bacteroidota bacterium | reverse complement strand
GGGGATTTTATTGCTAAATGGGATATTGCTGCTACAAATTGGAAGTTACTTCCAGTTATGGAGTCCTTGTCACTGACAGATATTGAATTTGTAAATGATAAGTTAGGTTTTGTAATAGGCGGTAAGAGCAATGGCTTTGCCCAACAGAGTAGCGATGTGATATACAGAACAAAGAATGCGGGAGTAAATTGGGAATTGATTTTAGATTATGAATTTGCACCAATATTTGGTCTACAATCAATTTCATTTAAAGACGAATTGAACGGAATTGCAACGGGGCAGTTCGGGAAGATTCTTCAGACAAGTGATGGAGGAGATACTTGGGAGTATACTTTAATGTCGTCAATTGAAGGCATATCACATAATGAACCAGCTAAAATGGACGTCGTTTGGGCTGGAGATTACGCTATTATATCAACGGAACGTGGAGAAATAATCCGCCTAGAGGGATGGTCAGGAGTAGAGGAAGAGTTATTACAGACCAGCAAGGTCAATATTCGGAAAGTGGGTGACAGACTGCTTATAAGTATTAGAGATCAGAACTTCACTGCTTATCACTTGCAAATTGTTAGTCTTGCTGGGCAGATAGTTTTAGAAGCAAATCTTAGTTCTGGAGTTGGAACTCTTTATCAACCTGTAGATATTTCAAATCTAGAAAATGGTGTGTTTTTCTACAGGGTTTCCACTAATAATCTCGCGCTCGAATCTGGTAAATTTAATATAAGCAAATAATGTATGGAAATATAATTTACACCGATAAAATCATAATCGAATAATATTATCTTTGATTTATTCTAAAAACCTCTTGTATTATTTTTATAAGAGGTTTTTTTGTAACTTTATTCATTCTTTTTTGTTTAACATATAATAAGAAGTTTATATCCATACATATTACAGGAGCTTTCATGTCCAAATCTTTTCTATTCCTTTCTCTCTTTTTTATTTTCCTATCGCCTCTCTATTCCCAGCCCGCTCCAAATAACACCGTCATCTTAAATAATATAAACAAAGGTGACCTCACAAATGATATTACTCTAAGCAAAACTTCACAAGCAACTTCCATCAATTTAAACACGGGAAACAAAGAATATTTGTCCCAAGGAAATCTTTCCAATTCTATAAACAATTACTTTGACAATAAATACGACCTTAGGCTTGTCAGGAAAACTGATGTCAATGGCAAAGTTTATGTGTCCTTCAAACAATATTACAAAGATTTAGAAATTCTTAGCTCAGAGCTTGAATTACGTATAAATTCCAAAGGTGTCATCTTTTACATGAGGCAGAATCTCTATGGAATAAGATCATTAGACGTTTCTCCCCAGATCACTTCGGCCAATGCACTGGAGATTGCCTTCAGTGATTTCAAGATAAAGAATAAATCATCCTTGCAAAGCTCAGAAAAACTTTATTTAAGTGAAAGTGCCCTCTCCAACACACTCCGCCCTGTTTACAAAGTTAAGTATAAGGATTCAAAAACTTTAAATAATTGGTACTCTTATGTAGATGCCATTTCTGGAGTTGTTTTATTAAGAAAGAATCTTGTGATGAATGCTCAGTTATCTGTGAAAGCTGTGGTGGTAAAAGACCACCCTCTCTCAGAGCCAGAACTCTTAGATTTACCTAGAGCAATGGTGCGGATTGATGACAATGAGCCTATATTCACAGATAGCAATGGTGTTGTTTATTTTAATTCTGGTGATTATTTCTCAACATCATTAGAGAATAACTTATTTAGGATTCAAAATGAAAATGAACAAAGCTCTTTTGATGGAGGTTTCTTAGAAGAAGAAATGGCCGAGTTTGTTTGGGAAAACTCAAATTCAAAACAATATGACAGAAATGTTTTTTATTACGCAAATAACATATACAAGCATTACAAATCAATCGATCCTAGTTCTAATGTCATGGATGTAAAAATGAATGTTACAATGGATTATACTGAGGATCCTTTTGGTTCTAATGCTTTTTTTGATGGCGAAGGAATTGGCTTTATTAATTTATCTGATGAGAGTATGAAGATGGCAAATGGTCCTGGAGTTTTCTACCATGAATATGCCCATGCGGTTAATCAATTTTTATATCAGTCTTTGGGTAGCGAGGATGGGATGTTAAATCGTAGTTGTAACGAAGCAATGGCTGATGTGTTTTCTGGACTAGCACTTGATGATCCGCTCATTGGCGAGGGTGTCTTTACAGATGACCCAGACAAGATTATCAGAACTATGGACAACACACTCATTTACCCAGACAGTAGCAATGGTCAAGCACATTATGATGGTCAGATACTGTCGGGTGCATTTTGGGACTTGCGTGAGCTTACTTCCTTGGAATACGCACAAAGCATATCACATTTTGCAAAATACGGGCTCCCTGATGGCGTGGATTTAGGTGAGACATTTGGAGAGTGGTTTATTGAAACTATAATTGCAGACGACGATGATGGAGACTTGACCAATGGAACACCAAAATTTAACGAAATTAGAGAAGCCTTTGGTAACCATGGCATTGGCGAGGCACTGCTGTTCAAACTAAATTTTGAGCATGAGACTCACCCTGGTGCTGAAATTTCAGAAGACTCTTATCAATTATTATTCACTGTAGAAGATTACGTGGGTATATTCGATAAATTTTATGAAGGTTTCAAGCTACACTACACCACCAATAAAAGCGACGTGGTGTTTACGGTCGATGTTGAAGAATTAGAAGACAATAATTTCGAATCGTTTTTACCAAAATTCTCGAATGGCACCATCGTCAGCTATTATTTTTCCAATAAAGATGAGAAAGGAAATGTATCATATTTCCATAAATCTAGGGGTGGGGAAATCATGCCTTTTGTCTTCACGGTTGGTTTTGTGAAATTGTTTAGTGAAGATTTTGAGGGTTCTAATTCTGCCTGGACATTTGAAACCAAAGGTGAACTGCCAGTTGGTGAGTGGGAAATTGAAGAACCAGTTATGACGATGTGGAATTCTTTATTGTTTCAACATTACAAGGATAATACTCCAGACGGAACAAAATGCCTCATCACACACAACGATGCTGATGTGTTTCCGACCAGTCAAACGGTCTTGAGCAAAACCACCGCTAGCTCGCCAATATACGACATAGGCAAAATAGATGACCAATCAGACGGCGAAGTTTTTTTGCAGTTCTATGTCATTCTACAAAAATATCTTTACGCCTACCAAAACCTTGATTCTATTTATGCTTATCTGGACGTAGAAATTTCCTATGATGAGGGGCAAAATTGGGAGCATGTGTTTAGGCAAGAAGAAGCTCTGTTGAGCTGGTCATTGGTTTCTGCTCCTCTTGACAAAGCAAAGCTAGGCAGCACTTTTCGGGTGCGTTTCATAGCTGATATTTATGAGAACCCCTTTCCCTATCCTCCTTATCTTTTCGAGGT
>JAJRPT010000085.1 GCA_024280675.1 Bacteroidota bacterium | reverse complement strand
CATGCTGGCGGGCAATTCCGCAACTGCCAAAGAGAACACAGCCAAGCTGGAGCAACTATTATACCCAGGCAATATGATAGAGACAAGCAATGGCAAGAGCATGATGGTACCACAGATATTTTCTGCTATGCGAAATAAGATATTAAGGGGAAGAGACGCATTTTCTCATTACAAGCAGTTTATTATGAAATTTATTTCTCAGATGGCAGAATATAATAAACATCAAAATGATTTTACTTCAATCTATTATGGAGGATTCTTCAAGGAATTGATTCATTCTGGATTTGCCGAAGAGTTTTGCTACTATATTTTCTCAGGTTCAGAAAAAGAAGTAGTAGAAAAATGGATCTCAGAAAATAGTGAAAGAATAATCAAGTTTGAGAATTGGCTAGAGTCTAAAAACTTACATTAAAAAAAGGTGCAGGAAATAATTTCCCACACCTTGAATTATTTATTTAATAATTTTAAATCAGAATGAATCGCATTTAGATTGCACCGTATTTAAAATGTCCCGTATTTAAAATGTCCCGTATTTAAAATGCCCAACCGAGGGTTAGATAAACTCTTGGGATACCTTTTATTTGAATCGGCATAGATTCGGTGAGGTCAATGCTCTTGGTTCCCTTTATGCTCTCTGGTTTTCCATTGATACTCCCATCGCCCTCAATGTTGAAATCAATAGTGTCATCAAAGAAAAGAACTGTCCAGCCAGCTTCAAAACCCATCATAAAGCCAGAATCCCAAATCCAAGTACCCCCCAGTCGTGGACGAAATGCAAATATGGATTCATCAACGGAGAGTTCTCCATCGGTGAAGAGAACTTGTTGCTCACCTGTTGTAGATTCAGAGGAATTAATTACAACAAATCCTTTGAGATTCTCAGCGAGTGGGCTGATATTAACTTGTCCAAAACCAAGAGCAAAAAACATTCCTTCGTGTCGTCCCATGAGATAATACTTTACTCCTAGATTCCAAGAACTCAAGCCCAAACTTAAATCTGCTGAATATATTTCAGTGGTCGCATCAGGTATTACTCCAGTTGTGCCAACTTGAAAAGAACCGTAATCATAGTTAAAGAAATTAAACTCAGCCTCGAGTGCTAGTCTGTCCTTTGCTGCTGGCAAAAGAAATTCATATTTCAGACCTAGTGGCACCATCGCACCAATATTCAAACCAACTCTGTGCCTGCGTGTAAACATTGTGCTAGCTTCCAAGACCAAAGGCGCAAACATCAGCATTATTAATACAACTATAAATAATTTTTTCATAAAAACCCCATTATTGTGTGAAAAGTAATTAGTACATTCACAATTTATTGAATTATATTTGAAAAAATAAAAAATAATTTAATTTTTAAAATATTTTAAATATATCATAAAATAAATAAATATTGAAATTCAAAGAATTACCAATGTTTTAAAATAGGATAATTTGAGTCGGAGATATGTTGTAAGTATTTAAGATTTACTTTTTGTCAAATATTTCAAAAAGTTTTTTTAATTTTACCGAAATATAAATTACAAAGCTGAATCTTTATTCGGTTTCATTTGATATTAATCAACAAAGAGTGGTTTCTAAAGTGAGAAAAAGAGAACTAGATTATTCCCTGAAAGTAAGGTTGCCAATTACCGTGGCTCTTGTGGCAATAAGCTTTGCCCTTACATACTTTGTTTCAAGGGCTGAGCGTGACGGAGTGGGTTACACCCCTTCTCAACCAATTGCATATTCGCACAAGCTTCATGCCGGCGATTTAAACATTGATTGTCAGTACTGCCACACGGGAGCCGACAAAAGTCGTCATGCCATGGTGCCACCTACTGAGACTTGTATGAGCTGTCACAAGACAATAAAAATTGATAGCCCTGAGATTCAAAAACTCAAAGAATACTACGATTCCGATACTCCAATTCCTTGGCAAAGAGTTCACAAAATTCCAGATTATGCTTATTTCGATCACAGTGTCCATATCAATAAAGGGCTAGATTGTACCGATTGCCACGCTGAGGTCAAGAATATGGAGCTGGTCGAACAAGCCCACGCCTTTACGATGACAAATTGTCTTGATTGCCACAGAACAGCACACGACAAGTTCCCCGGTCTTGACCTCAAGGCAAAAGGAACCGAAGACTGCATAACTTGTCACCGCTAGAAATCACTGGACAGGTAGAGCTTAACTAAATAAAATGTACATTAATTTCTTATAAAGTATATAATATGAAAGATAGAAGAAAATTCTTCAAGATGAGTGGAGGAGGAGCCTTAGGACTAGCGAGCATGAGCCTTATGGGATTTCTGCCATTCAAACTTTTCTCAAAAGAGAATGTTGCCAGGGCTAATGCTTCACAAAGATCTGATTTTAAGGTGGAAGCCCATCCTATGGCCATAAGCCGAAACAACAAAGTAAGAAAAGGAGTTCTCCCAAGATGACTAAAATGAATGGAAAAAGTGGGCAACAAAAGAATGGGCAAAAAATGAATGGGTCTAGCCATGAAGTTGTTTTGCCAATCATAGACAGCCCCGAAAAGATTTTCTCCGAAGATGGTGACAAGCCCGCAAGTAGAGTACAGAAATATTGGCGTAGCTTAAATGTGCTAAACAATTCTTCTTCAGAAGAGGTACTTCGTGACCAAAGAGAAGAGTTTCCACACGGTCAAGGTGGAGAAATTAATCTCGACAAGATGGACGGAGTTTCAAGGCGTAAGTTCTTGGCACTTATGACCGCTGGCGGTGTTTTTGCAACTGCTTCATGTACCGATTACCGTGACAAGGGCGAGATAATAAATTATACTAAAAAGCCTGAGTCAATCCAACCAGGGATTGCTTCTTATTACGCATCTACATTGGTGAGTGGCGGGGTTGCCCATGGTGTTTTGATTAAGACAAGGGAAGGTCGCCCGATTAAAGTCGATGGAAATCCAGATCACCCAATTGGAAAAGGGAAGATTGATCCAAATGCCCAAGCAATGGTTCTCGACCTATACGACCCGGCCAGAACCGTCAAGCCGGTGAAATCTAATGGTGGTGAGTTTGCGGCTACTTCTTGGAAAATGTCTGATAAGAAAATTGTTTCTGCACTAAATTCTGCAGTCTCTTCTGGAAAAGAAATTTCACTGATTACCCATCCGACAAGTTCTCCAACAACTAAGAAATTGCTGGATGACTTTGTGGCGAAATATACCACAGCAAAAATTTATTCCTATGATTTATTCTCAAATGAAAACAGGAACTCAGCTTGGGAAAAATCTTATGGCAAGAAAACATATCCAGGTGTAAGGCTAGACAAAGCCGATGTGATTTTGTCGATTGACGATGATTTTCTTGCAAGCGGTGGCAATCAAGTTGAATACATTGGGCAGTATGCCGCTCGTCGTGATGTTGAAGATTTGGACAATTTCAACAGAATGTATGCCGTCTCTTCGGCTTATACAACAAGTTCGGCAATGGCAGATTATCACATGAGATTACGCCCAGAGATGATGTTCGAGTTTGTGATGTGCCTTGCCTCAGAGCTTTCTGGTGGGGCAGCTTTTGGAGTGAATCTTTCTTCCTATAACCTAAGTAATTTTGCAAAAAGCAATGGAATGCTCGCCAAGAAAATTTCACAACTTGTGAGCGATCTTTCTCACGCAAAAGGAAAATCAATCGTCACCGGTGGCGTGCACCTTAGCGAAAAAGTCCACCTAGGTATTAATCTTCTCAATGAAATATTGGCTAATACCAAAATATATAATTCTAGTGATGCCCTTATTTCATTCAATGACGAGGCCGCAGATTGGGATGCTCTTGTTTCAAATATGAATGCTGGCCGGGTTGGAGTTGTAATCAATATAGATGCAAACCCTGCCTATCACCTGCCTGCAGATTATGGATTCTCTGATGCTCTGAAAAAAGTTGGGACAGTCGTCACCTTGTCTGGTTGGGAAAATGAAACATCGGCGGCAGGTCATTTCCTTCTTCCAATCAACCATTCATTTGAATCCTGGGGCGATCACAATCAAAGAGGTGGGATATTTTCATTGCAACAACCAGTGATTTCTCCTCTTTATGACACTCGCCAGTCAGAAGCAATTTTGCTCAACTGGATAATGGGTGGAAATTCCTACGATATTGACATCTATCATAAATATTTAATGGCACGTTGGGAGGGCGAGGTTCATCCTTCTCTTTCGCCTGCTGCTTCATTTACCGATTTCTGGTATCACTCACTCCACGACGGAGTGGTGAGCTATAAGACAAACAATAACAAGGACTTGGTCTTTGACGGGTCTGTACTCAATGCTCAAAAGCCAGATGAGGCAAAAGGCTGGGCATTAGTCCTCACCAAAAACCCTCATATCGAAGACGGTCGCCACGCAAACAATGGATTTCTGCAAGAAACTCCTCACCCAATTACTAAAATGACTTGGGACAACTGTGCGATGGTTTCCCCTGATTCTGCTCGAACTATGAATCTTAGTCTTGGAGATTTTATTGAAGTAGGGGTGGATGGAAGAAGTCTGAAAGTGCCGGTTGTTGTCCAGCCCGGTATGGCCGCAAATACTGTGAGCATCGACCTAGGATATGGAAGAAGGGTTGCTCCTGTAATTGGTCACGAAGTTGGATTTGACGCAAATGTACTAAGAACTAAAAAAGGTGGACTGAGTCAGCTCGTCTACACAAATGTTTCAGTCAAGGCACTTGGTGGCGAAAAGCACCCAATGGGTTCTACTCAAGAACATCACCAACTTGACGCAGAGGTTGGCGGATATAAAATTGCAGAATTTCACAAAGACAGACATATTATCCAAGAGTCTACCGTTCTTACTTATAAACATGACAAGGATGTGATTGCCAGAAATCGCCATCACACAAGATCCATTATGAAAAACCATGTCTATTCTGGCATTAAATGGGCAATGGCAATAGACCTCAACACATGTAGTGGATGTAACGCCTGCGTTACCGCTTGTAATATTGAATCTAATGTTCCAGTTGTTGGAAAAGAGGAAGTGCTCATCGGTCGTGAGATGCAGTGGATGAGACTTGACCGCTATTACTCAGGGGACGAGGAGTCGCCACGTACTTCTTTGCAACCGATGCTTTGTGCTCATTGTGACAACGCGCCGTGCGAGAATGTCTGCCCAGTTGTTGCAACAATTCACTCCAAAGAGGGCATAAACCAAATGGTTTATAATCGCTGTGTTGGGACACGCTATTGTGCCAATAACTGTCCTTATAAAGTCAGAAGATTTAACTTCTTCGACTTCCGTGATTGGCTTGCCGAAGGGTATTATTACAAACAATCTGTCCAACAGATGTTCAATCCTGAGATTACAGTTCGTAGCCGTGGAGTTATGGAAAAATGTGATTTCTGTTCAGCACGTGTGGCAAGTGCAAAGGCTAGTGCAAGCAAGGAAGGTAGAGATTTTAAAGGAAGCGATGTGATTACGGCTTGCCAAGAGGCTTGCCCCGCCGAGGCTATATATTTTGGAGACTCAAACGATCCAAATTCCAGTGTGGCAAAACTAAGAAAGCACAAGCTATCCTATGATATTTTGGAAGTATTAGACATTAAACCAAATGTGACATACATAGCAAAACTAATTAATACAAACGAAGATGAAAATAACAGCAATGGAGGGTCACACTAGTGAGTACTGATAAATCATTGACTTACATTGATAGCAACTCGGGTGGCAAAATAGACTTTGCCAAAGAAGCCGTAATTGTGGAGGGTTCAAGAAACCTAACCGAGCTTGACAATCTTGTAATTCAACCACTTAACACATTCCCGGACAAAAGATGGTGGATTGCCATAGCTTTTACCTCCACTCTGCTTATGATTGGAGCCATATCTCTTTGGCTTTCTTTTTGGCATGGAACAGGTCTTTGGGGAAACAATAACCCCGTTGGATGGGCTTGGCCGATTGTAAACTTCGTATTTTGGGTGGGTATCGGACATGCTGGTACACT
>JAJRPT010000084.1 GCA_024280675.1 Bacteroidota bacterium | reverse complement strand
GTAAAAATAAATCTGAGAATAAATCTGAGAAAGAAAAATTAATAGAAAACATATTAATCTTTTCAGAAATACTAAAGGAAAATGCTTTTGAAGTATTTTATTGGGATGAAGGGTTCAGCTCGCAAAAAGCAAAGGAAATAATGTTGAGTTCTGGAAAAAAAAAGAAATTTAGACGAGAAAAAATAAATACTGACAATTTTGCAGCGGCTCTTATACTGCAAGAGTTTTTAGAAAATAATCAATGAAGTAAAAATAAAATATGAAAAAAAATATAATGATATGCCTCCTAATTCTTTTCTACACAAGTCAATTATTGGCAAATGACCGTTCGATGTTTTTCGACTTTGGCAAAAAACATGACGCTCAGATTTTTGTGTATCAAGAAAATGATTCGCTTTCTATCAACATTTTCGCTCGAATTTCCAACAGTTCATTTAATTATAAAAAGACAAATCAAGGGGGTGAAAGTTCATACATAGCCGAAAAAATTATTGAAGTGCTTATCCTCGACGGTGAAAATATAATCAAAAAAAGAATTAGCAAAACACTAAGAGATACAGCAGACCGTTATCAATCCACTATTTCAAAAAGTATTTTCAAAAAGTTCTTTCTCAGCCACAAGCTTCTTGGCTCGACTTACAAGATTAAAATTAATTTTGATAAGAGCAAAAGAATTAAAAAAGAAAATCATTCACTCAAAGCCCGTGCAATAACATTTGAGATAGATGAAGACAATGGAGCCGCAGATTTATTCTTTGTAAACTCTTCTGGTGACGGGACTTACTCGCCAACTCTTATCAAGTCAGGTTATGATTTTTCCTCCACTAATACCATAATGCTTATCCCAATACTGGTTCAAGATGAGATAGGTGAGATTAGTATTTCTGAAAAGGTAGACCCTGATATTGATTGGGAAGATGGTAAGTATTGGTACTCCAAGAAAAAGCGTGTGGATGCAGTGGATTATAATTTAGAAAGGATTAACCGTGATGTTTCTGGTGGAATTATTTTTGAGAAAGCAGATACGGGTTTAGCTGTTTTTACGTTCGATATGAGTAAATTTCAACTAGAGCCGGGGGTGTATACTTTTGACTATAAATTAAATGGGAAGCAAACTAGCAAAGTTTTCTATGTTGAATGGGAATCACAAGCATTGGCATTAGCAAATTTTGATTTGGCAATAAGCTCTATGAAACCGGTTCTGAGTGATGCCGAATATGAGGCAATGACTAGCTCCGATGACAAAACAAATATAGATAAATTCTATACTTACTGGAAAAACAAAGATCCTAGCCCAAATACTTCGTTTAACGAAGCACTTTATCAATATTTTTCTCGTGTGGATTATTCCTTTTTTAATTATTCAACTATATTTGAGAAAAATGGTGCAAAGACCGATCGTGGGAAAATTTACACTCTCTATGGTCCTCCTGATAAAATAATCAACAAAAGAAATGGAAAGAATCTAAGCGAATCTTGGTACTATAAAAAAAGGGGAGAACGTCTTGTCTTCTCTGTAACTTCTAATGGTGTCTACAAGTTAGAGAGTATTGAAAATATATAAGATTTTATATTTCAACTTTTTTTACATCACTTCGGCTCGCAGATATTGAGATGATAAAATAGTTCAAAGAAAAAAGTATTGGGGTGAAAATTAGCCCAGAAACCAATGTGTTCCTGTAGAATGGAATCGCCATCGTATAGCATTCGACAATGCCAGTGAAGTTTTTTGGGTAATAAGGGGTGAATGCCCAAACTGAGAAATTTGTCAGAATGAAAAAGATTATTGACCCAAGAGTGATGCTTGCAATACTTTTTAACAATGTAGAATTTTGATTATACTTTAAGCCAATAAATGTTAGGAGTGCAAAGCTGAGGTAGACTGCCCACATTGATTCGTGCAAGCCAAAATATAAATCTGTACCAAAGCCTGCAAGAAGCGGAATCCCATAGGCAAGTTTCTTGTCCGAAAACCAAATGCCAGAGAACAAAGCAATGGCTAGCATTGGGGAGAAGTTGGGAATATCGGACACAAATCTGAATCCGCCAGCCACGCTTGCTGCCACTAAGAATAATAAAAAGTATTTAACATTTTCTTTCATTTAGGTTTCCTGTATTCGTTTGTGCCAAATTCGTTTGTACCAAATTCGTTTGTACCAAATTCGTTTGTACCAAATTCGTTTGTACCAAATTCGTTTGTACCAAATTCGTTTGTACCAAATTCGTTTGTACCAAATTCGTTTGTATTGAGTTTACAATTTAGCAGATTAATATTTTATCCGCAAATTTCATTAAGAATTGCTAAAAATATTTACAAGATAATTAAGAGGGGAATGTAGAATACATCTTAGTTTACATAATATATATTATATTGTATTATGATAATATCATTATATTAAAGCTATCTATTTTTAATGCCCAGTTTATCGAATTGAGATTGAATTGACTCTAAATCAATTTTAGTATCACCAGCAATAATTTGCTCAAGTTTGCGTGAAAGTGATTCATATTTGGTGAAGATTTTTATCAATGTTTCAAATTCTTTGCTTTGCTCTTCGGCACTTAATTTCTCTTGTGTCAAGTTTTTCTTGTCGTTATTGTCTAGGAATATTTCCATCTGGTCTTGGAGTTGCTCGTAGATTCTGAGTGCATTTGATTGCCTTTTATTAGATTTACTCTGTGGTATATTCTTGCTTGCAGCACTTGTTATTGTGTTTGTTTTGGACTGATTCGCTTTTTTCATTGCCTTTAGTCTATTACTTTTTTTCATCATTTCGCCTATTGATTATTTTGTAGAATGTTTATTCGTAGAATGTTCATTCGTAGAATATTTAATGGCAAATTAATATGGTGTCAGTGTAAAATAAACAAAACTATTTAAAAATCATTTATAAAATATATTGTTATTATGTAAGTCTATATTTCAGAGGAAGATACTGATGATGAATGTCTAATATTAGGGCAAAAATAAATTAAGACAACTCTTTTTTTAAGTAGCGGGCTGTGAGGCTTTTTCTCTTTTTGATAATCTGTTCAGGAGTACCTTTGGCAATAATTTCTCCTCCGTGCTGACCACCTTCGGGCCCAAGATCAATTATCCAATCAGCACATTTGACAACATCAAGATTGTGCTCAATCACAACAACTGTATTGCCCTTATCCACCAATTTAGCGAGCAGTTTGATCAGAAGGCTAATATCGTGAAAATGCAGACCAGTAGTGGGTTCGTCCAGCAAATACAAGGTCTTGCCAGTCGATCGTTTGGAAAGCTCGGTGCCAAGTTTGATGCGTTGTGCTTCGCCACCCGAAAGAGTTGGGGCTTGTTGCCCAAGCTTAATATAGGAAAGACCAACTTCATTTAGTATTTTGATTTTATGATGGATTCTTGGCAATTCTGAGAAGAAATTCATTGCCTCTTCCACCGTCATGTTCAAAACATCGGAGATTGACTTGTGTTTATATTTGACCTCCAGAGTCTCACGATTATATCTCGCACCCCCGCAGATGGTACACTCAACATAGACATCTGGCAAGAAATTCATCTCGATTTTCTTCAGACCAGCACCCTCGCACCCAGGACAACGACCGTCTTTTACATTGAATGAAAACCTGCCCGTCTTGTATCCACGAATTCTGGATTCAGGAAGCATTGCAAAGAAATCACGAATTAAGGTAAATATCCCAGTATATGTTGCCGGATTGGAACGAGGCGAACGGCCGATCGGAGCTTGGTCAATTTCAATCAACTTGTCAATGTGCTGAGTTCCATCAATTTTTTTATACTCAAGCGGAACACGGTGTGATTTGTAGAATTTGTTCATTAGGATTGGCACAAGAGTGTCATTGATTAAGCTGGATTTCCCTGAGCCACTCATACCTGTGATGCAAATAAATTTCCCAAGCGGGAGTTTGAGATTAACAGATTTGAGATTATTGCCTGTGGCTCCTGATAATTTTAGATACTCACCATTGCCGGGTCGTCTTTTATTAGAATATTCTATATCAAGTGAGCCAAGTAAATACTTTGCTGTAATGGATTTATGAGCGTTGCCATTTAAGTTACGAATCTCACTGGGGCTAGAATGTAGAACTAGCTCTCCCCCATGAACCCCAGCCCCTGGACCGATGTCAATTATTTCATCGGCGGCTTCAATCATTGCCTTGTCATGCTCGACAATGATGAGTGTGTTGCCCAAATCACGTAGCTTCTTGAGAGAATTTATAAGACGATTATTATCATGTTGATGAAGCCCAATCGATGGTTCGTCAAGCACATACATAATGCCCACAAGTTGTGAACCGATTTGGGAAGCAAGGCGGATACGCTGGGATTCACCACCGGAAAGTGTTCTAGCACTTCTCCCCAATGTCAAATAGGACAAGCCAACATTTTTTAAAAAGTCAAGACGTGTGAGAATTTCTTTTATAATAAGTTCGGCAATTTGATTTTGTCTTTTTGTTAATTTAGAGGGAAGGTTGGCAAAGAAATCATGGCATTCGGAAATGTCATAGTTAATCACATCGGCAACATTTTTACCAGCAATACGGACAAACAGACTTTCTTTGTTCAGCCGCCCACCACCACACTCTGGACAAACAAATGTTCGTTGGAGATTTTCGTATTTCTTCTTCTGAGCAGTGCTAGTTGCATTCTGGAATTGATAGGCATAGGAGGGTATTATCCCATTGAACTTGAGCTTATATTTTGTAGTTCGACCACTTCCGAAATGATGCTCAAGCTCGACAGATTCGCCACCGCTCCCATATAAAATAATATTTAACACATCTTCGGCAATATTTTTGATTGGAGTGTCAAGATTGATTTTGCCTTGCTCGGCAAAAGCTGTAAGCTGCATATAGAGCCAATTTCCACGCTTTGCCTCGAGTGCTTGAATGGCTCCTTCGTTAATTGTGAGTGATCTGTCGGGTATGAGAAGGCTAGTCATAAAATCACGCTTGTAACCAAGACCATCGCACTTTTTGCAAGCTCCATAGGGCGAGTTGAATGAAAAACGATTCGGCGACAGAGCTCGATAAGCCTTTCCCGTGACTGGGCATGAGTAATTAATGCTAAAATATTTACTCTCCCAACTTCCACCCGATTCATATAAAATAATGGTCGCACCGTCTCCCCTTTTAAGAGATAATTCAAGAGATTCGGAAATGCGATGCTCCTGCTCTGAACTAACAAAGCAGCGATCGATGACCAGCTCTATATCGTGTGTAACATAGCGGGTGAGTTGCATTCCACTTAAAATTTCCTTGACCTCGCCATCAATTCTAGCACGAGTAAAACCCTCTTTGATGAAACTCTCAAAAAGCTCACGATAATGCCCTTTCCGCCCACGAATGATTGGAGCTAGAATCATTATCCTCTTGCCAGAAAATTGAGACAGGATTTCTTCGCTAATCTGGTCTGGTGATTTTTTGACAACAGGAACATTTGCGTCCAGTGAGTATTGAGTGCCAATACGTGCAAAAAGTAATCTTATGTAATCAAAGATTTCTGTGACTGTGCCGACTGTTGAGCGGGGATTTTTTGAAAGAGTTTTCTGCTCGATAGAAATTGCGGGCGAAAGCCCTTCGATTCTGTCTACTTCTGGCTTTTTCATCATGCCAAGAAATTGCTTAGCATAAGGCGACATGGTCTCGACATAACGCCTCTGCCCTTCGGCATAAAGAGTGTCAAAGGCGAGTGATGATTTGCCAGAGCCTGAAAGTCCGGTGATGACGGTGAGTTTATCACGTTGAATCTTTACTGAAAGATTTTTGAGATTGTGCTCACGAGCACCCTCGACGATTATCTGGGTGTACTCGCCCAACTCTTCTTCTTGAGCTTCTTTGTTCATTTTTAATTGAGCCAATTAATTAAATTGATTAGTACTTCCTCAGATATTGAATGCTCGATTGGGTATTCTTTGTAGATGTATTTTATCTTTTTTGATTTTAGAAAACGTTCTGATTCTCTGGCTAATTCGATACCGATGAGAGGGTCGTAAAGTCCATGCGTTATAAAATATTCTATTTCTTGTACTTCTGCATCACTCTTTAAATCATCAATTATCTCATTGTCAATATAGCCACTTAGAGCGATTACCTTATAAATTAATTTTGGATTTGTGAGTCCTATTGCGTAAGAAAGAATT
>JAJRPT010000083.1 GCA_024280675.1 Bacteroidota bacterium | reverse complement strand
GGACTCAGCAAATGGAGACAATGTTTTCTATGGTGAATTTTTAATGAACGCCCAAGGAGAAGACGTTGTGGCAGGTATTCGCACTCCAAAATTAATTAAGGAATTGCAAGCAATAGACGAAGATTCTTACGCTCAACTACTCGATATTCGTGTAAAATTAGAAGATCACTATCGTGATATGATGGACGTTGAATTTACAATCGAAGAGGGTCGTTTGTTCATGCTCCAATGTCGTGTGGGAAAACGAACGGCTATAGCATCAATAAAAATTGCAATTGACATGGTTGCAGAGAAAAGAATCAAGCCCAAGGAAGCACTACTGAGAATTGATCCAGAACAACTCAACCAACTCCTCCGCCCGATATTCGACAGTGATGAAAAGAAAAAAGCTATTAAATCAGCTAAAGTAATCGCAAAGGGACTTGCAGCGGGTCCAGGTGCGGCTTCTGGGGTGGTGGTGTTCAATGCCCAAGATGCGGTCAGGGTTAAAAACGAAGGACAAGATTGTATTTTGGTTCGAGTGGAAACATCCCCAGAAGATATAAAAGGAATGGACGCATCCGAGGGGATACTGACCGCTCGTGGTGGAATGACATCCCATGCGGCTCTTGTTGCCCGTCAAATGGGAAAAGTCTGTGTGGCAGGCTGTGGCAAGTTGCTCATCAACTACAAAAAGCGTGAAATGAGGATTGATGGTCGTGAGGACGTGATTGTAAAAGAAGGCGATTATATTTCCCTTGATGGTTCGACTGGAGAGGTGATTTCTGGGAAATTAGAAACCATACCATCGGAAGTAATCCAAGTGTTGGTAGATAAAACAATGACCGAGGACGACTCTCCAAATTATAAAATGTTCAAAAAGATTATGAAATGGGCAGATAAATACAGGACCCTAGGAGTTAGGACAAATGCCGATGAGCCTCGTCAAGTAGAAATTGCTTTGTCTTTTGGTGCAGAGGGAATTGGTCTCACCCGCACCGAACATATGTTCTTTGGCGAAGGGAAAATTAGCCCAATGCGCGAGATGATTTTGGCAAAGACTAAGGAAGAAAGAGAAATTGCACTTGCTAAATTATTGCCACTTCAACGCAAGGATTTTGAAGGAATATTCAGCGTAATGGACGGACGACCGACCACAATTCGTTTAATTGACCCGCCACTCCACGAATTCCTGCCACACCAGGTGTCCGAGCAAGAAGAAATGGCACGGGATATGAACACAACAGTCGATGCCATCAAAGCCCGTATTGAATCCCTTCACGAGTTCAACCCAATGCTTGGTTTTCGTGGATGCCGTCTTGGAACAATTTACCCAGAAATTACGGCAATGCAAGCCCGTGCAATTTTTGAAGCAACGGTAAATGTTATCTTATCTGGCAAAAAAGTCCGCCCAGAAGTCATGGTACCACTCGTTGGTCATGTGATGGAGCTTGAGGGTCAGGACAAGATTATCCGCCAAGTTGCACGTGAAGTAATGGGCGAGACTGGAATTGAGTTTAAGTACAAAGTTGGGGCAATGATTGAGATTCCACGTGGTGCGATAACGGCCAAGAAAATTGCTAAAACTGCTGAATTTCTTTCATTCGGTACA
Organism: Bacteroidota bacterium; assembly: GCA_024280675.1. GTDB lineage: Bacteria > Bacteroidota > Ignavibacteria > Kapaibacteriales > UBA2268 > JAJRPT01. The sequence goes on along the minus strand of JAJRPT010000083.1, from coordinate 10,166 downwards.
AATGACTTGACTCAAACAGCCCTCGGACTTTCTCGTGATGATTCCGGGTCATTCCTCCCAACCTATGTTGAGAAAGGAATTTACGCCCGAGACCCTTTCCAAACTATTGATGAAGAAGGTGTTGGATTTTTAATGAAACATGCGGTGAAAAAAGCCCGAAAAGCCCGCAAGAAAATTAAACTTGGGATTTGTGGAGAACACGGCGGCGATCCTCAATCCATCGAATTCTGCCATCGCCTTGGACTCAATTATGTATCATGCTCGCCTTTCGGTGTGCCGATCGCTCGCTTGGCAGCATCACAAGCCAGCATCAGAGATAAAAAGAAGAAGTGACCAATGCACTTCTATCTTACCTAGTAAGCTGATTTACTAGCAGTTGAAAATATGTTGAGCAGAAATAAATAATAAATAATTTGTAATCATAAATCATTTTCCATAAATTTGTTGCTATCTTTAAATGTGAATATATGGAACACTAATGGCAAATCATAAATCCTGTCTGAAAAGAATCAGACAAACCAAAAAGCTTAACTATTATAATAGAAGCAACAAAAAACTTGTAAAACAAGCAATTCGTGCAGTTGAGGAGGCTACTACTTACGAGTCGGCTAGCCTGCTACTCTCCAAAGCACAAAGCATACTTGACCGTGTTGCAGCCCGTGGGGTAATGCACAAAAACACTGTTGCCCGTAGAAAAGCTAGACTTTCCTCTTTGGTTAAAAATCTAAAAGCAGCCTAAAAAGAGCTTTCTCTTTCTGTCTGAACTTTTCAGCCACTGAACTTTTCAGCCACTGAACTTTTCAGCCACTGAACTTTTCAGCCAGCACCCGTAGCTCAACTGGATAGAGTACCTGACTACGAATCAGGCGGTTAGAGGTTCGAATCCTCTCGGGTGCACATCAAGAAAAAAACACATCCTTGATATTTAAATAGTATTAAGGGTTTTACTTTGACAGGCAACACATCCTTACAGTTTTCCTGACACTTTTACCTTAACAAGTCATAATTAATGTAGTAAATCATATATTGATCTTGCAAGGAAATCAGGAGCGAGTAAAGAAGTATTTTCAGCATGAGAATATTAGATATGCGGCTTAGCAGAACTCAACGTATAGTGCCGTTAGGTTGTTAATTCAAGCACCAAATTGAATATCATAAAGTTTCTTATACGTTTTTCCCAACTCCAAGAGTTCGGAGTGGGTGCCTTGCTCAACTATCTTTCCTCTGTCAAAAACATAAATCCTGTCAGCGTCCATCACTGTTGCAAGCCGGTGAGCCACAATAATTGCAGTTTTTCCTTTTAAGGCATCATTGATCGCATCTTGTACAATTTTCTCAGATTCGGAATCTAGTGCCGAAGTAGCTTCATCAAAGACAAGTATTTCTGGATTGCTAAGTATTGCCCGTGCAATGGCAAGACGCTGACGTTCGCCCCCAGACAAAGTTACACCCCTGTCACCGATACTTTGCTTAATACCATTTTCTAATTTTTCTACAAAGTCCAAGGCATTTGCAGTTTTCAGCGCACGAATAATTTCTTCATCACTTGCGTCTTTATTCCCAAGCCTGAGGTTGCTTTCAACCGTATCATTAAATAATATGGTTTCTTGTGAGACTGTGCCAAATAATTTGCGGTAATTTTCATTATTAAATGTCTTGACATCTTGTCCATCAAGAATTATTCTTCCTTTTTGTGGATTGTAAAACCTAAGGATAAGGTCGAGGATGGTAGATTTACCCGAACCCGACCCGCCCACGAAAGCAACTTTTTGTCCTCTTTTTATTTCAATATTTATTTTGTCCAGCACCCAATTTTTTTCATAACGAAAAGACAGATTTTCAATAATTAACGAACCAGAAAAACTCTCGACTGATTCCTCGCCAGATTTGATACTAGGCAACTGGTCCATCAGAGTAAATACTCGTGAGCTGGCAACGAATCCCCTCGGGTAACCAGCAATGGTATTGGTCAAAATATGAACTGGTGCCATAATTGCAAAAAGCACTAAGATGAAAGTAATCATCTCAGATGAGTCAATTTCACCAGAAAAAGTCATATTCCCACCCACAAGTAACACAATACACAACGCAAATATCCCAAACACTTCCCCAATGCTCGGCACCATAGATTTCACCAGAGCATGTTTTAGGCTTTGCCTCACATAGTATTTAGTTTTTTCAAAGAAGCTTTCATTTACTCTATTTTGTGCGTTGTATGCTTGGATGACCTTTATACCAGAGATTCCTTCTTGGACCGAAGAGGTGATATCGGAGACTGTTTGTTGAATCCTGCTTGCGTATTTCTTTAGATATTTCCCCGAGCCAGCTATGATAAAGACTGTAAAAAAAGAAACACCAAGTGCGATAAGCGTAAGTTTTGGCGAAAGAGCCAGAAGAATAAAAATATACAAAATTATTGAGAAGGATTCCTTGATAATCCTCACCGATGAGTTGATTGCAAGCTCGTGTGCTATTGTCAAATCATTTGAGATGACAGAAATTATATTTCCTTGTTTACTCTTTGAGAAAAAATCAATTGAGAGCGAAGTGATTTTCCGAAACAGATCATCTTTTAATCCCTTTGCAACCGATTGTTGTAGCAAAACGGTAATCCAAGTGAAGATAACTCTAACAATGTTTTTAGCAATGAATAAAGAGATTATAAGCAGACCAAATTTCATTAGAGTAGCACTTGGGTCGTCTGGTGTGTAAATCAAATAATTTATAAAGGAGTAGAAAGACTCTTTGTATGAGGAAAGAAATGCTTCCGAATCCACCTCCACAGAAAGATCTCTGCCAAAAACAATGTTTAGCATATATTGAAACAGAGGCAGTGCAAGTGCTTGGAGGAGTGAAAGAAATAGACTGACAAAGAACGAGCCAATAGCCAGCCATTTAAACGGCAAGACATAAGCCCAAAGTCTTGAGATTATTTCCTTATTTGAATATTTATTTATTTCCATCGCACAAATATAATCAATTAAAAAAAAAGAGCTCTTGCAAAAAAAATGCAAGAACTCTGTATAGGTTTTAATAATCTTGGAATTTATTATTTAGAATAAGCACTAATCGGAGTTTTGATTAATACTTGTACAGTACGGTTATACATCCGCCCCTCTGGTAAAATATTGTCATAGAGTGGATCTTCTTCTCCAACCCCGTATTGATTTAGCACATTGTATTTACCTTTAGATTTTTTCTTAATTCCAGTAAACACTGTCTTTGCTCGATTCTTAGACAATCTTAAATTGCCTTTGTCTAGGCCAGTGTTGTCGGTATGACCAATGATTTCAATCTTGGAGCTAGGCTTTACACGACCGTAAACATAGTCGTTCATTATCTTTTCATTGAGCGGTCCAGCCGCATAAGAATTAAATGGGAATAATATAAGGCTATAATTTTCAATGGTAGAATCTTGATCCATTGGAATTACTCTATCTTCGACGGAGGCAAAATAAACCGGAATCTCTACGGGATCAGACTCACAAACAGCACCAGATTTTGTGGTTACGAGCAATTTAGCAATAAAAGGTTCGCCCATAGTTTTGCCTGGTGGTTGGACTGGGTATTCACTTGCTTGGTTATGCCAATTCCATTTGAATGATTTTGAATCGGTTGAAATTTCAGGAAACTCTTTCCAAGGAACGCCACCACGGGTCACTACAACTTTCTTGCTTTCAATAATCTCGTCTTGGATTCCGTTCGACATGATGAATTCCATTTCCTCTGGTTGTGGGAAAATCTTTGGATCTTTTTCAAACACTGGCTTCATCACCCTCCAATCAGAGCAAAGTATTTCCACACGTCGATTTTCTTGGTGGTGTTCTTCGTCTGTTGGTGCAGCTTTTTTCTTGGGGAAATTACGCCATGATATTTTCATGCGATCTTCGGAGATTCCCCAGACATCCTTCAAATAATTGTAAACATTTTCGGCACGAGTTTTAGAAAGAGTATTTTTCTTTCCTTTCTCATTTGGTGTTTTGTTGTCATTGCAGCCAACAATCTCGATTTTCACTTCTGGGAATTGATTCAATCTAAAGCCATAAATATTTAGCACGTGATAGTATTTGTCAAGAGTTCCACCAGGAATTGTTGTATCTGAAAAATAAACAGTTTCCCCCTTATCCAACATTATATAACGTTCTGGAATATCAGATTGTCCAATATCAAAGAAAATATAATTAAGTAATGGATAAAGATCCCAAGACTGGACTTTCTTCATCACTAGCCCGTCGAATCCTTTGAGTTCAGGAACTGTGCCGCCAAACTTTTTTACGAACTCGCCCTTGGCAACATCGGGCGTTAGAACCGGTTGTTGCCCAAGCCTTAGTTCAATATTGTATTCAAGGGCAACCGCACCCGCCTCTTCTTCATTTTCTGTCACATCTGGCTTATCAACACGTTGAGTAATCGTTGTCCTGCCATAGATTTCATTGATAGCAGTAATTTCCAAATTCACATACATATTAGAATCTTCTGCCGGACCGTAGTCTTCATTTACAACAATTTTCTCAAATTTTGGTTTTGTCAAAGTAACCGAATCTGTCCATAATTTCCCTGTTATAGTATTCTTGATTTCAACCAGTGCAGGGATAAAATCGCCACTACATTCATCAACTACTGTACCCACAACATTAACCGCTTTGAAAAAAGATGGAACAAATGCCATGAAAATATCTAATGATCCTTGGTAGCCGTCCAAATCCTCACGAGTCGATGACCAATAGATTATGTCTCCAGAGGCGGGAAGTGTGATAAACTGCTCGTCTTGATCTGTATTAATTGGCTCACCCAAATTCTCAGGCGTAGACCATGATTGGTCACTTTGGTTGAGCCGTGTGACATAGAAATCCTTCTGACCGTAATTTGGTTTGTGTCCATCGGATGCAAAAAACATAGTCACCCCATCGGCTCCAATGAAAGGCGATGCGTCTTGACCCTTTGTGTTGATGGCTTCAAGATTTTTGGCTGGCCCCCATTCGTCCATATCAAAATCATAGTCACAATACCAGATGTCAAAATTTTCTAGCACGTCCTCGCCGTCCGAGTTTGGACCTTCTCTTGTGGATACAAAATACAGCCTGCTTTGGTCGGCTGTGATTGCGGGCTGTGTGTCATAATTTTTTGAGTTCACATTTCTTCCAAGATTGACTGGACGACCCCAGTTATCACCTTCGATGGTCGTGAGGTAAATATCGCACGAACCCAGACCATCGGCACGGTCACAGGCTGTGAAATAAAGTGACTGACGATCGGCGGCAATGGAGGCCGCACCTTCATTTAGCCTAGTGTTCACACTCGCTATCGGGCCATTGGGCATTGTCTTGTCTAGGTTCAATGGTGTGGTGAAAGTTGTGTCAAGCCTATCTTCTTTTTTGATAAACCAAAAATCATGCGTTGGGTCGTCGTCCTCCGAAAGAACACCACCAGGACGGTCCGATACAAAATAAAGTGTCTTGCCATCGGCAGAAATTGTTGGAGCATAATCAAAACCAGGGCGATTGACCATTGCACCAAGGTTAATAATCCGGATTTTCTTCCCAGCCATCAGCCCACCACCTTCTTTGCCCTCATCTTGGGGTGGAGAGACAGACATAGCACCAATGTTTGCTGCCATCATATACATTTGACCACTAGAACTTGCCAAATCACCAGAGGAAGAAATCTGCTCAGAATAAAGAGACGCACTCAACAAAGTAAAACTTGTTGTCATCAACATAAATAAAAAAAATCTTGCAAAAACGTTCATCTATAAAACCCTTATAATTAAAATTTCTATCTTAAAACTCAAACCCCAATACTCACTCACTGTGCAAAAAAGCTGACACAAATTTGAATTTTGATTTATTCATCTTGATAATTTATGTTAAGCCGTGTTAATATGCAAATATTTATTTATTTATTTTGAAAAGAATATTGAAGAGCTAACAAAAATAAAAGAATTTTGCCATAAAATAAATACGGCTAACTTTTGTCCGAAGCAAATAATAGAGGAGTTTCAATCTAGGATTGTGTCTGCTGCTAAACCTTTTGCACCCAAAATATCCCCAAAGTTTTCTCCATTCACTTCCAACGTTCTTAGCAATCTTCCAAAGCTGTCAAAGTTTGGTTCTGAGGAATCTCTTCTTATCAGAATTTCATTGTCTATTAAAAGTTCTTGTGCAAGCTCCTTGGCTTTAAACCCCAAAGCCTTGGCACTGTCAGTCGATATGTTAAATTTTTCTGCCTGTCTTTGCAGAGCAGAACCATTTCTTATCTCAAAGCAATCGATAAATAGAAGCCTTATCTTCCACACCTCTCCCTTCCACAAGAATTTGTAAGTATCTCCGTCTGTAACCTCACTTATTGTGACCCTTGACTCATAATCTATGATTGGCAAACCTTCTTCTATGGTGACTATTTTTTCATTCTCACAAGATGAAACTAACAACACTAACAATATTAAAAACTTTTTCATAAAGCAAAGCTAGGAATATTAAAGGAACAAAGCAATAGATTATCTTTTGAATGAATTATTAAACTTGAAACAATGGATGCAAGAGGGGTAAGCAAAAGCGTGAATTAGAACTTGAATTTAGTTTTGATTAAAATTTGCTAATTTGCTACTGGCGAAACTGTTAGATTACATAAGACTTATTTTAAATGGACAATTATACTAGATCAAATACTATTCAGATAAATAAAAGCATTAACCCAGCACGTAATGCAGCCGTTAGAATATTGAACAAAATTGAAAGAAGCGGCTCGTATATCGACAAGATGGTAAGCTTTGAGCTTAATTCCGAAGAGCTGTCCCAAAAAGACAAAGCCTTACTCCAAGAGATTGTCTATGGAGTCACCCGCTGGAAATCAAAACTAGATTGGGTGCTTATTGGATTTTTCCATGGAGACTTTCAAAAATGCTTTAACTATGTCAAAAACGCAATGCGGGTTGGTCTTTACCAAATCCTGTATTTGGACAGAATACCCCATTCTGCCGCCATAGACGAGGCCGTCGAGATGGTCAAACGCAAACAAGGTCGAAAAACCGCAGCACTTGTCAATGGAGTTCTCAGAAACATTTCCAGAAATGTTCAAAACATACGCTACCCAAAGCCAAATGAAGACCGTGCCTTTTACCTCGCCATTATGGAATCGCATCCAAAATGGATGGTTGAGCGTTGGATTGAACGTTTTGGCGAGACCGAGACGATTAAACTTCTGGAACACAACAACCGAATCCCAGATAATGTAATGAGAATCAACGAAACAATGATTGGCACACCTGAGATTGAAAAACTATTAATTGAGAATAAAATCGAATACAAAAGCAGTCCATATCTTGCTAGCTCAATAAAAATACTAAGACATTCAATAAAAATTCCTAGCACCGACATATTCAAGACTGGGAAAGTGACCATACAAGACACATCTGCTTCTTTGGTTTGCATTCTGGCTAATCCCCAGAAAAACACTAGAATACTCGATTGTTGTGCCGCACCAGGGGGGAAGTCATTGTTTATGGCCGAGCTCACGGGTGATGAAACAGAGATTATTGCACTGGACAAATTCGAGGCAAGAGTTGGTCTTATTGCCCAAGCCAAAGAGCGAATGAAGATTAAATCCGTCATTCCAACACATGGCGATATAAAGATTTTCAAGAGCAAGAAACTCTTCGACCTTGTGTTGCTGGATGCTCCATGCTCGGGTCATGGTGTTCTTTCCAAAAAACCAGATATTAAGTGGACATCAACCAAGACAGATTTATTCAATCTTCTTAATTATCAAAAACTATTACTAGAGAAAGCCTCTAAATTCGTAAAAACAGGTGGTGCTCTTGTTTATTCAACATGCTCAATGGAAGAAGAAGAGAATTTGGGAGTAGCACTTAACTTCCTAGAAAATAATAAAAACTTCAAGCTAGACCCGGCAGACAATTACTTACCGGAGGAAGTTTGTGAGGATGGCTTTATGCAGACATTCCCTCAGGCTCATGGGATTGACGGTGCATTTGGTGCCAGGTTTATCAAAACAGAAGATTAATACTATCCTCAAAATAATCTCGTTAAATTGAAGCAATATATTGTGTACCTTCTATACATCAAATAGCTCTGCAGGATTTATTTTGAATTGAAGCATTTGAGCTGTTTTTCTCCCACCATCTCCACCTTTTCTTTGCATTGTAATGTGACCTATTTTTATATTTCCTTGTTTTGTTATTACAACTTCACCATTCCCAAAATGATTCAAGCAAAAGTTTATAGGCTTCAGTGTCCATCTTGAATTTTCTTCAATTTTTTGTGCAACCAGCATCCATTCGGCAACAAATTCACCTCTTCCCTTTATAATATCTGAGACTATCATAAATTTATTTGCTTTCAACCAACTGACAAGTTCTTTTTGCTCAGACTCAGAAAACTCATCAATAAACATCCTTCGCTTGTCTCTTGGGTTCTCTATCGTTGGTAAAAGCTCACCCGCATATAACTTTATCAGCTCTAGAATATTATTTGGTATATTCCATAATTTGGCATACTGATTTGCCCATCGCTTATCAATTTGGTTAAACCCTTTTAGGTTTCTGACTAATTTAACTTGCAGATTTTCTAGATCAATAGCTTCTTTTAATTTAATCGAAACTTGTACTTGGACATCTGCTTTATGCCCAGATATGATTATTGCTTTTACTTCTTCTATTTTCTCCAAGTTATAATCCATAGCCTCAAGCCAAAGCCTGGCTTCAGTATCAGCTACCCAGTCATTAAATTTCTCAGCTATTTCCCTTTCATTCTTGAATCCGTTCTTTGCCGTCTGCGAGCCTAAGTTCTGTTTGTTTATCATGACTGTTCAACTCTTTAATTATAATTTCAATTATATTTTGGATAATATACTGCAATACATTAATTGCAACACTATTGCCAAATTGTTTATAGGCTTGCGACTTACTTTCATCAAAAATAAAATCTTCTGGGAATCCCTGCAAACGAGCACATTCTCTTCTGGTCAGCCTTCGTATTTTTTTGTCAATCAGGTATAAACCAGTTTTTGAACCCACTCCACCACCATGAGCTGAAAGTGTTATGGCGTGACCTAAAGGGTGATAAATTCTTTCGCCTTGCCCACCTTTATTTACTTTTCCAATCTGCATGGGTTTATTGAAACAGCTTACATTTTCAAAAATATGATTTGGTGTATTTATTTTCTTGTAAATATTTATATCATCTCTTTCTACAATTTTAATATCTGAAAGATCTGAATCTAAAATATCCTGAAGTGAAACATTCTCATAAGTTGCTTCTGGAAATGTAAAATTATTTATTCCAGTTGAATTGTGAAAAGCTACAAAATATACTCTTTCTCTATTTTGTGGCAAAACAAAATGACTTGCATTTAGAATTTTATACTCAGTATGATAATCTAAATCCTCCAATATTTTTAGTATAGTTTTAAGTGTGTTGCCGCTGTCATGTTTTATTAAATTCTTTACATTTTCCAACAACAATATTTTGGGCTTATGGAACTTTACAATTCTGGCAATATCAAAAAACAAAGTTCCTCTTGTGTCATTAAAACCGTTTTGCTTTCCAGAAATTGAAAATGCTTGACAAGGAAATCCAGCACACAGAATATCATGTTCGGCAATTTCTTCTTCTTTAATTTTTGTTATATCGCCTTCTGGAAGAAAATGATGATTTTTAAAATAAATCTTGGTGGCATACCTGTCCCATTCGGAGGCAAAGACGCATTCAGCACCGAAGGATTTCAGTGCGTAATGAAATCCACCTATTCCAGCAAATAGGTCGATAAATTTATAATCTGAGAGAGCTGATTTATATTGAGAAAGAATATCAATCACATCAAAGGTCCATAACTTCATCGAAACCGTAAAATCCTTTCTTGTCCTTAATCCATTTTGCTGCCTCCAGCGAACCAAGTGCAAAGCCGTCACGATTTTTTGCATTATGTTGAATTTCAATCGTATCGACTGCCGAATCAATGTAGACGGTGTGTCGCCCAAATATCTCACCACCACGACTTGAGGAAAAATGTAGCTTCTCTGGAGAAATCGGTGCGTCAATTCGCCCAGTTTCCAGTGTAGTTTTCCCAGAAAGCTCTTCCAATAGAATTTTAGCAATTGACCAGGTCGTGCCACTTGGTGAATCTTTTTTGCGAGTGTGATGAATCTC